>CAZYJQ010000028.1:0-17554 GCA_964647835.1 uncultured Desulfovibrio sp.
GCTGTAAGCATAAAAGAACCCCCAGCATAGCTGGGGGTTTTCATTTACAAAAAGCTGGGCGTGTTATCATCGCCCAGCCCTATCGCACTCATCGCATCCAGCGCACTCAGCGCACCACCCATTAATCTTCGCTGGATGGCTTCGCTAGATATTCCGTTTTTTTCGCTTTTCCCGCTTCAATTTGTTCAAAGGCAGCCCGAGCTTCGGCGCGCTTTTCTGCCTTTACCTCATCCCAGCTGGCCTCTTTAAAGCGGGTTCGCTCACGGCTTGGGGAAACACCCACCACAAAGCCTTCTGCATCGAGGCTCCCCTGATGAACGCGCACCCCAATGGCTTCGCCCCCTTCATGGGCCTGCATAGCTTTGGGCGAATAGGTCGCCACAAGTTCAGCCAAGTCTTCAAAAACAGTGCTGTCCGATGCCTTGATATTGCGCGCGAGGGCAATGGGGCCAGCGTATTTTTCGACCCGAAAGATATAATCATCCGGGGAAGCATACTGGAGCAAAAGCTCGTTATTGCGTTTATTACGCCCCACTATCAGCCATTCATTGGCGGGAGACCAAAACTGCCTGCCACAATCAGCCAAAAAGAAATCAGAGACTTGAGGCTTTGGCAGGCGGTTCAGGATTTTCCAATAATTTCGGGCTATTTCTGTTTCGGTCAGCTTGCAACCGCCCGCAGGAGTGGGAATACTTCGTAATCTAAATTCTTCGGCAAGGGCCAATTGCGCTTTTCTTCCCCTGCCGGAAATAGAGTACAAAGCGTCGCGGTCAATGAGACCATCAAGTTCCGCTTGGGAGGGCTGAAGAAGTTTGGCAGAGAGAGGACGCAACACAAGCCCCCGGACATCAGCGTCGTTTAAAATCGTATTCAAGGTTTCTGTGCGCTGGGACATGGGGCGCTGGCCCAAAACTTCGCCTGAAACAATGGCGACGGCTCCCACAGACTCCATTATTTGACGCGCGTGACGCATCATTAAAACCTTGCAGTCAACACAAGGGTTAAGCACCTTGCCAAAACCACGAGGGGGGCGGTTCATAAGTAAAGCGAGAAACTCCTCACTTATGTCAACGCTTTGAATGGTCAGCCCATATTCACGCTGCCAATAAGGAATACTCTCAATCTTACCGAAAAAAGGCGAGACAAAATGAAGGGCCAAGACATCTATGCCTTGTCGCTGAATGGCCTTTGCCGCCAGGACGCTGTCAAGACCGCCTGAAAACAGGCTCACCACCTTTACAGGTGAAGTGCTGCGGGAATGTGTTGTATGCATGGCGTTTTCCTTACCCGAGCCGCTTATCTTTATCAAGAAAAAAGACGTTCACTTTTATAAGCAGAAAAGAGATGACATCTCTGAAACTCCTTGATAATATGACTCCTTGCGGTATGCATTATTTCTTTACAAATCGCTCAATCCCTCGATTTTGATGTGTTTTACATAACCCAGCTTCGGCCCACCCTTTTTCGCCCTTTTACTCAGGTACAGCAAAAAGGGTTTCAGCGAAGAAAGGGAATCTTTCCCCCACTGCGGGGCGATTGAAACAATTGGGACAATGCCGAACTGTAAGGGACAAGGGACAAGGCTGCCTCTGCCCTTAACAAAATCATGTTCCAGAGTCTGAGTTACCGCCCTTTTTATAAAAATATGCCGTTCAGAAACCGAAGATTCGTCCACGACGGGCCTAGGAACAAAGACCAGCGGCTTCCATAAGGAGAACACATACATGGCTGTAAAAAAATCCAGCTTGTCACCCGAAGAAATTCGCCTTGAGGCGCTTAATACCGCCATCTCGACCATTGAGCGCAAGCACGGGCAAGGCGCCATCATGAAGCTTTCTGACGGCTCCCATGCTAATATCGCCACCATTCCCAGCGGTTCCATTGGCCTCGACCTTGCCCTTGGCATCGGTGGCATTCCCCGCGGACGTGTCTGTGAAGTTTTTGGTCCTGAATCTTCAGGTAAAACGACCCTGACCCTGCATATCATCGCCGAAGCCCAAAAGCTTGGCGGCACCTGCGCTTTTATTGACGCCGAGCACGCCCTTGATATCAACTATGCCAAGCGTCTTGGGGTTGTTACTGATGAGTTGCTCATCTCGCAACCCGATTACGGCGAACAGGCTCTTGAAATTGCTGACTTGCTCGTGCGCTCCAACGCCGTGGACCTTGTGGTTATCGACTCCGTCGCCGCCCTTATCCCCCAAGCCGAACTCGAAGGCAATATGGGCGAAACACAAGTAGGCGGTCAAGCCCGTCTCATGTCCCATGCTTTGCGCAAGCTCACAGGCTCCATCCATAAGTCGAAAACTGCTGTTATTTTCATTAACCAGATTCGTATGAAAATCGGCACCATGGGTTATGGCAACCCCGAAACCACCTCCGGTGGGAACGCCCTTAAATTTTACGCCACTGTCCGCATGGATATCCGTAAAATTCAATCGCTAAAAGATAAAGAAGAAGTATATGGTAACCGTACACGGGTAAAAATTGTTAAAAACAAGGTGGCTCCCCCTTTCCGCATGGCTGTTTTTGATATTCTCTATGGCACGGGTATTTCCCGCACCGGAGAAATCATTGACCACGGCGTTGAAGCGGGAATCATTGATAAAAGCGGCTCATGGTTCTCTTACGGGAAAGAGCGCTTGGGCCAAGGGAAAGAAAACGTGCGCCAAATGCTCGAAGAAAATGACGAACTGCGCCTTGAAATCGAGGGCAAAGTCATTGAGCACCTTGGCATGCACTTGAATGAACTTGGTAGCAGTAGCGACGAAGAAAACGACATTGAAGAGGACGCATAAGCAACATTATCTTATACAACACCTCTGGCCGCCCGGAGGTGTTTTTTATTATTACCATGGAGATGCACCATGCTAGGCATGAATGAAATCCGCGCAAAGTTTATTGAGTATTTTCAATCCCGTGGGCACGAAGTTGTCCGCTCCTCCTCGCTCATCCCCAAAGACGACCCCTCCTTGTTATTTACCAATGCCGGGATGGTGCAGTTCAAAAAAATCTTCCAAGGTCTTGAAAAGCGCGACTACACCCGTGCCACCACCTCCCAGAAATGTTTGCGGGTGGGAGGCAAGCATAACGACCTTGAAAACGTTGGCAGAACAGCACGCCACCACACTTTTTTTGAAATGCTCGGTAACTTCTCCTTTGGTGAATATTTCAAAGAAGACGCCATCCGCTTCGCTTGGGAATTTATCACCAAAGAGCTGAATCTTCCCAAAGACAAGCTTTATGCCACGGTTTTTCTTGACGATGACGAAGCCTTCGACCTTTGGCTAAAACTTACGGAAGTGCCAGCCGAACGCATCATTCGCATGGGTGAAAAAGACAACTTCTGGACCATGGGCGACACCGGCCCTTGCGGCCCCTGCTCTGAAATCCTCATTGACCAGGGCGAACACATGACCTGCGGGCCCGAATGTGGCATTGGCAAATGCGATTGTGACCGTTTCCTTGAAATTTGGAACTTGGTTTTCATGCAGTTCAACCAACTTGAAGACGGCACCCGTGAAAAGCTCGGAAAACCAAGCATTGACACTGGCATGGGCCTTGAGCGCATAGCCGCCATTTGTCAGGGGGTCTACTCTAACTACGATACCGATCTGTTCCAAAACATCATCAACTATGAATGTGAGCTGGCCAAAGTTAGCTACAGCAAGAGCGCGCCAGACACCAATGATGTGGATACGGCTCTGCGCGTCGTGGCGGACCACAGCCGCTCCATTGCCTTCATGATTGCCGATGGCATCATGCCTTCCAACGAGGGCAGGGGCTATGTTCTTAGGCGTCTCATCCGCCGCGCCTATCGCTTTGGGCGCCTCATCGGCATGCCCGCGACCTTTTTATACCTCACGGCCCAAAAGGTATGCGAGCTCATGGGCGAATCATTCCCCGAACTGCTCGCCAGCCAAGACTTTATGGCCCGTTTGGTAAAAGAAGAAGAATTGAGGTTTGAAAAAACTCTAGACAAAGGTCTTGTTCTTCTTGAGTCGGAAATCGAGGCCCTTACCAAGACAGGCACTACCGTCATCCCCGGTGAAACCGCCTTTAAGCTCTATGACACTTATGGATTCCCCCTCGATATCGTTAACGACGCCAGTGCTAAACACGGTTTTACCGTTGACGAGCCAGCCTTTATTGCCTGCATGACCGAGCAAAAAGAGCGCGCCAAAGCCGCTTGGAAAGGGTCTGGTGAAAAAGACGTGGCAAGTCGTTTCGCCTCTCTTCTTGAAGACGGCTTAAGTTCCCAATTTAATGGCTACGACCATCT
The DNA here is from genome assembly GCA_964647835.1 of uncultured Desulfovibrio sp. Lineage (GTDB taxonomy): Bacteria > Desulfobacterota > Desulfovibrionia > Desulfovibrionales > Desulfovibrionaceae > Frigididesulfovibrio. The sequence continues at coordinate 4,283 of CAZYJQ010000028.1, forward strand.
GCAAGCCTCTTCGCGCATTACGGCTCTTCTGAACAACGAAGGCGAGGCCGTCAACAAACTTATCAAAGGACAAAACGGTTATTTGGTCGCCGGAGTGACGCCTTTTTACGGAGCCTCAGGCGGACAGGAAGGCGACACAGGCACCATTATAAGCGAGCTCGGACAAGCCAAGGTCACCACCACCTTGAAGGCCGCTGAAAACCTGACTGTTCACGCCATTACACTCAGTTCGGGCGAAATGCATCTCGATGAAGCAATCGACCTCAAGGTTGAAGAAGGCGCGCGCCTTGCCTCTGCCCGAAACCACACGGCCACGCACCTTTTGCACGCGGCCTTGCGTTCCGTCTTGGGCGAGCATGTCCATCAGGCGGGATCATTGGTTGCGCCCGATAGGTTGCGCTTTGACTTTACACATATGAAAGGTCTGACGCCCGAAGAAATTGATACCATTGAAACACAGGTGAACAAGGCAATCTTTGCCAATAAGCCCATAAGCGCGAGCCACATGCACTATGACGAAGCCATTGCCGCCGGAGCCGTTGCGCTCTTTGGAGAAAAATATGGCGATGAGGTCAGGGTCATTGACATGGACGGCGAAAGCACGGAATTGTGCGGAGGAACCCACCTCGCCACAACAGGACAAGCAGGCTTTTTCAGCATTATTTCCGAATCGGGCATAGCCGCCAACACCCGCCGTATCGAAGCCACCACAGGCTGGAACAGCCTAGCGGTCTTTAAGGCTCAGCAAAGCGAACTAACGAAGGCCCAAGCCTTGCTCAAATGTCACCCCCATCAGGTTGCGGACCGTGTAAAGCAGACTCAAGAAGAGATACGTGAAATACGCAAAACCTTAGACAAATTGCAATCGCAAGCGGCCTCCAGTCAGGGTAAGAGCCTTGTGGATTCTGCTCAAACTGTCAATGGTATCACCCTGCTCACCGCCAAGGTTGATACGGGATCGGTTAAAGCTTTGCGCGAATTGATGGACAATTTACGCTCTAAGATAGCCAGCGGCATTATCTGCCTTGGCGCCATGGACGGCGAAAAGGCCGCCCTTATCGTGGCTGTTTCCAAAGACCTGCACGGTACCTTCACCGCGCCGGGGCTTATTAAAGAAATCTCCCCTGCCATCGGCGGTTCCGGAGGGGGACGCCCAGACCTCGCCCAGGCCGGCGGTTCAAACCCGGAAGGCTTTGAAGAAGCGTTTGAAAAACTGCACGCGCTGGTTAGTAAGGGATAATTAAACAGGCGTGAAATTATTACTTCACGCCTGCTTGCTCATACTTACTTCGCCTTGCATTGATTGCATTGCTCTTTATTCGTTGGACGGGTGTTCGTCTTCTCCCAACCAGAGCTGGGATAGTGATTATTAGAGCATGTTTTCTCCCAATGATAGGTGTCCCCATCCTTCTTATAATAATATGGAGGATTTGGCGTAGACATAATGTTCTCCTTGTTACAGGGTTATGCGTGGGAAATACCATATGCCTTATATAGTAAATACGATACCTGTAATGTCAACACCTTACTCGCTATTTATAATTTATAAGAAAATTCACTAACTATCACACAAAGCTATGGCATGTTAAGTTACAAAGATTATGACACCGTCCTAACGGACACTCTATACAAACGAATTTAAAATTCGCCTGAAGATACATCATCCTATTTTGAAGGAAACAACTTTAAAGTGACTATAATGTGGAGTTTACTATGAGCGATTTGACTGATTTAAAAAACATCGGCCCTGCCATGGCCGCCACCCTCGGGCGAGCAGGCATAACAAGCGCCGAGGAATTGAAAAAAGAAGGCAGTAAAGCGGTTTTCAAACGCCTCAAAGAAATGGGCGAACCCGGCATGTGAGCCAATAAACTTATCGCCCTGGACGGGGCAGTTAGAGGGCTTAGAAAAGCCGATATGCCAGAAGAAATTACTACGGATTTACGAGCCTTTGCTAAGAGTGTGAGCAAGAGGAAGTAGCCACTCCTTCCACCATACATGGCCTTTTGAACCAACAAGCCTGCCAATGTGAATACACATTGGCAGGCTTGTTTTTAGGAAAGTTTATGAAGCCAACCACCCCACTAGTTTCACTGTAAATCGGCTATGAAGTTTTCCGCCCTATAGGCTGTCTTCCCTAGAACCAGACAGCCCTCCAATGCTTTTTATATAATGGCAACGCACGTGTCCAAGGAAAGGGGCTGGATATCCATAAGCTCTCCTGACTATAGAGAGGAAAGAGAGGCGCCGCCCTTGGATTGACTCAAATTTGATACCCAGAATCAGCTCATGATTTTTGTGGCGCTCACCACCGCTAGGGCTTTAATGCCCTTTTTCTCCCCCGTGAACCCAAGTTTTTCTTCGGTTGTGGCCTTCACACTCACGCTTTCTATGGGAAGTTGGAGCAAGGAGGCGATATTTTTGGCGATAGAATAGCGATGAGGCGCGATTTTAGGCACTTGCGCGATGACGGTTAAATCGACGTGGTTAAGGGTTACCCCCTGACTGAGCGCCCTATGTAAAACGTCCGAAAGAATGGCTCCGCTCGGGTAATTGTCATATTCAGGTTTGTTGTCAGGAAAAAGTGTGCCGATGTCGCCGGCCTTCCCTCCGAGACATCCTAAAATAGCGTCACATAAGGCATGCAATAGAACATCGCCATCAGAGTGAGCTTGAATGGTAATATCCGTTTGTATGGGAACCCCGCCCAAAATAAACGACCTCTCCCCACCATAGCGATGCACATCATAGCCAAATCCCGTTATACTGATAGTCTTCGTCATGGGGCTCGCCCCCTCCAAGAGGGCTAAATCTTCTGGCGTGGTTATTTTTATATTTCCTGGCTCCCCCTCCACAACGTAAACCCCAATGCCCATGTGCTCCATAAGCATGGCATCATCCGTCACGACGAAGCCTTTTTCAAGGGCCGAGGCATGCGCTTTGCGAAGTAAATCCACATGGAAACCTTGGGGAGTTTGTGCAGCTCTCAGGGTTTTTCTTTCGGGAGTTTGGATTACGTAAGAAGACGCGTCGACCTGTTTAATGGTATCGCTCACAGCAACGGCGGGGATAACCGCCTCGTGTGCGTGAAGAGCCTCTGCCACACGACTCATAAGCCTAGGACTGGCAAAGGGACGGGCAGAGTCATGCACAAGCACCCGTTTACACACCGAGGGCAGAGCCGCCAACCCAGCAAGGACAGACTGCTGACGGGTCTCCCCTCCTCTGACGATTTTCCACTGCAAAGTAAGGTTATCTGCAAAGAAAAGCCCTCGCACCTCGGCTTCCTGTTCTGCCAATGCCGCGTCGCTCAAATCAGAGGGAAAGACAAAAACAAGTCCGGCAAGTTCCGGCACCTTTGCCATGGCATGAGCTCCATGCCAGTACAGGGGCTTTTCCCTAAACCGTAAAAACTGTTTAGGGCAGGGTAACCCCGCCTCGCGCAAACGCTGGGCAGAACCAGCCGCTAATACTATACCCCAAATCATACGCTTATCCTTATCTTTGGCCTTCCCCATAGCCCTGATTTTGGGCTTGCCCTTGGTCTTGCTCTTCGTCTTAGGTTTTGTTTTGGTCTTGGTCGTAACATTACCCCACCCTAGGCCCCTTACCTTTCTAGGCGGAGGAGAACTAGCCCTAGCCTGCACCTCCAAGCAGTCTCGCCCTTTATCATCTGCTCAGTCTCGCAACCCCCTATTGTGGGATAAGAGGCGTTGTATGGCTCGAAAAAAGTACTCGTGAGGAATTATGTGGAGCCAGTAGGAGCAAGTACGAATCAGGAAGAATATGTATATACCGAGCCCAAGACATCATTATCCCAACAGGTCAATTATCTAGGTGCAGGACTCATTAAGCTATTTATGGTTCCCTCACAAAGATATATTATTCAAGGTTCAGGGGATTATCCCCTGGCGGGGCTTGGGGCAGAGCCCCAATTCGCCTTAATGCGTCCTGAACTCGAAAAGCTCTCTTGCAAAAGCCATGGGGTATGGCAAGAGAGGTCGCCAAAAAACACAAAAGTGGGTCTATAAGCCGGGTTCTGTTCCCTTACGGGCGACCATCATTCCTCTAGGGATACGGTTACCCGCATCCTCAAGCAACTAACCCGAAAGCTTCAGCCGGGCAGGCTTCAAGCGCTTTCCTATTCAGTCTTGCTCCAAACGAGGTTTACCTAGCCTGCGCCATTGCTGGCGCACCTGGTGGGCTCTTACCCCACCCTTTCACCCTTACCCTTGCGGGCGGTTTGCTTTCTGTGGCACTCTCTCAGGATTTCTCCTGCTGGGCGTTACCCAGCGCTTTGCCCTGCGGAGCCCGGACTTTCCTCCCCAGTTTTCACTGCGGCGATGGCCCGACCCACTTTTGTGTTTTTTGGCGACAGCTAAAAACAAATGGCAGGAATTCCTGCCATTTGTCAAATACTTTCGCTCCATACGGCTTATCTATTCGTCGCCCTCAACGGCCTTTCCTTCAACGGAGAAATGCTCGCCCCAATAAATGAGACGCTGGCAGTTCGGACATGAAAGAATTTGAGCGCCTTTTTGCAACTCAATAAAGCTCTGGGGGGGAATCGTTATGTTACAGCCCGTACAAACACCTTCGGTAACAGGCACAATAACGGGGTGTCTTAAGCGTTCGCGAATAAATTCATAGCGAGCGAAAACAGGCGCGGGAACTTCTTTGGTATTTTTCACACGGTCTTTCAAGAGCGCTTGTTCGTCTTTTTCCGCCTTTTTAAGGCGCTCGTCCATGCTCACTTCAAAGGCTTTCACCTTTTCGCTTAATTCGCTAAATTCAGCTTCAATTTCTTCCTGCAAAGATTTCTGGTTGGCGAGCTCCTCAATGAGGGTATCTTTTTCCAGCTCTTTATCACGGTTCATGCGCTCCAAAGTATCCATTTCGCGGACCATGGCGTTATATTCTTTGGAGTTTTCAGCCGTCATCATTTTATTTTTACTTTTCTTGATGCGGGAGCTTTCATCGGCGATTTCAAGACCAAGACGCTTTTCTTGTTCGTGCAGGTGGGCCATCTTATCAGCCTGATGATCCCGCTTTGCTGTGGCTGTAACAAGTTGGTCCTGGAGCTGTTTACATTCCAGAGGAACCTCTTCTAAAACCTGACGAATGCCGTGGATTTCATTGTCAATTTTCTGAAGTGAAATTAATTGCTCAATTTGTTTAAGGTACAGGCTCAAGGTGTCCTCCTAAAGGTATTCAGCCAACGCGCCCTCAAAATGAAACGGGTCAGCGGCGGCAATAAAAGTAACGGGTATATTCAACTCACGCTTCATCATTTCGGCGAAGAGCTTCATCATTTTTTCTTCCAAAATAAAATGCCCCACATCGAGAATCCGCAAAGGCGCCTCAGTGGCGGGGTGGTACTTCATATCTCCAGTAATAAAAACATCGGCTCCCTTTTCAAGGGCTAGGGGAGCAAGTCCAGACCCGGAACCCGGGCAACACGCCACGCGACGGATAGTCTTTGGCAGAGGGCCACAAGCGCGCCAGCGGGAGATATCAAAAGCGCCCAATCCCCGACAAAACTCATCATAAGAACAAGAATTCGCTAAATCGCCTATAAACCCAAAACCATACTCCAAGGCAGGTTTTGCCTCATGTGAAGCAACTTGCCCACTCCCCTCGCCAAGACAAGGAGATGTGCCCGTCGTTTCAAGAATCTCAACATTCTGTAACCCAAGGGCTTCTGCCAGCCAGCGCACAGGGCCTTGGGGGTTGGCGTCAAGGCTGGTGTGGGCGCTATAAAGACAGACGGACTGGCGCAATACAGCCGCCACAACCTTGTAATACGCATCTTGAACATTTAAAAAGCGCGGTTTCATGGCGAGGGGGTGATGAGCTAAAATGAAGTCCGCCCCTGAAGCAAGCGCCCTTTGAACCGACTCTTCACTTGGGTCGAGCATAACGGCCACATGGGTCACATCTTCACCCTCAGAGGCCACTTGAACGCCAGAAGCATCCCACTCGGCCTGAAAGGGCAGTGGAGCAATTTTCTCTATAAATTCGATAAGATGAGCTTTTTTCATGGTAAAAACAAAGGTGCGCAGGGGTAAATTTCTTCCTGGCACCTCGGGTAAAACTTTCTCTGGCAGCACTCGTTGCCTTTAAAGTGAACTGACTTTTTTCCACTATTCTGCTTCATGTTTCCTCGAACGACTTACTACCATTATTCTGTAACCTTTATTTATAAACACATTTGCAGTAAAAGTCAATACCCCAACAGTCAATACTTCCCCAACCATGCGTCCACTCCAGACATATCGCCCCGTCCATGCATAACGCCCACTCCCCCCTAGGCATGACCTTCATCCATTCCCTCGCCGCACTCTTCTGACATACTCATCAGACATGCCGCACAGTCATGACTCCGCCTTGTATTATGGATTGCGTTTTTCCCACTGAACTGCCCCTTACCAAAGCGCCAAAAACCCACCATTTGAGGCCAAGACAAAGGGCACATCCCTGTTATCCGTTCCTGCCTATGTCCGTTTTAAGAACCCAAAATAGAAGGTCCGCTATGCGCTTTTCTCAATCTTTTTTATCAAACCATCGACGAGCCCAATTGACACAAAGCTCTTCTCCTGTATACATGATTATCTAATTTAACACATACAGTTTTATCGCTGTTAAACCTTGTTGCCCTTCTTTGCCATGAGAAAAAGAACTTTCCCCCCATTCTCCTTGTGCCTGCTCTTTCTCGGGTGCGTCCTTGTCGTTTTATGCGCCCCCACTCACGCCTTATCCATTGATACCACCACACCGCCTCCCCATGCCATTGGGGAGGTTATCGATTCCTACAATGGCGTGACCGTTCATTTCAACGGCCCAGTGGGCAACGTGACAGAGCGCAATGTCGCGCCAAACGGCTATAACCTAGGACAAAAATACCAGTGCGTTGAATTTGTAAAGCGCTATTACTATCAAGTTTATGAGCATGAAATGCCCGACTCATACGGTAACGCCAAAGATTTCTTTAACCCGAGCCTGCCTGATGGTGGTTTCAACAAAGCCCGTGGCTTGCTTCAATTTATAAACGGCGGCCTGGAACGTCCCCAAACAGGCGACATCGTCATCTTTGGTCCCGCCTCCTTCAATCGTTTTGGTCATGTGGCCATTGTTAGCGAAGTAACCCCCACCGACATTGAATATATCCAGCAAAACCCCGGGCCCAAAGAACCCTCGCGCAAAAGGCTCGCCTTCAAAGGCACATCAACAACTCTCAACTCATCAAGACTTTTAGGGTGGCTTCGGAAACAGTAAGCGAAAGAAATCCAGCCCGCCGCAACACGACACCCCCACCGACAGGACGACAAAAAAGGCCGAAACGCCAAGCGCTCCGACCTTGTTAAAAATCCTTGCGGATACAATCTACATGGCACCGCCTGCATCAAGACGACCAATAATCTCATCCATGGATGCCTTCAGCTGAGGGGGCAAGCCCATAATATCGACATTCAAAAAGCCCCGAACGATAGTCGAAGTGGCTTCTTCTTCATCAAGACCACGAGCCATCAGGTATTCAATCTCTTCTTTGGCGATTTTACCCACAGCCGCTTCGTGCGACAATTCAGCCCCGTCCACGGTGGTGTCCAGTTCAGGAACAGCGTGAATGCGCCCGCCGCCAAGGATAAGGCCATTACACTCTAAATGCCCCTTGGTTGGCGAAGCATAGCCTCCAATGAAGCCTCTGTTAATGATAACGCCGCCCGTGGTCAAAGTGCGCGAAACTATTTCACACTTGGTATTGGGCGCATTTAAGAGAATGCGGTTGCCCACGTCCACGTGAGAGCCCTCTGGAGCGACAACAACAGAGTTAAAGCGCGCTACGGCGTTGGCCCCATTCAGCGCAATGGTGGGATACATATTGATATCTTTCACTTTATCCAAAAGAACAAAGTTACTTACAAAGCTGGCATCTTCTCCTAAAACTCCCGAAGAACGAGGACGCACAGAGACGTTTTCACCCCAGTTATGCACCATGGTGAAAGTCAGCTTTCCGCCTTTTTCAACGTAATATTCGGAAATGCCCAAGTGAGCGGCTTCTACGGTTCCGTCAGCCGTGGCGCAACCGGAAACGATATGTAGCTCCGCCCCTTCTTCAACAACCACAATGCTGTGAACATTTTGCCCCACACCGTTGCCCTTGATAAAAAGACAGGTTTGCACGGGGTCTTTCAGAACCGTACCTTTCTTTACACGAATAAAGGAACCGCCATGCAAATTTTCCGCTGCGGAACGAGTGAACTCGTCTTTATCGCGATCAAGGCAGTTCCAATAATACTGGGGGAGACCGTCATATTTTTTCAGAGCGTCCTTGATGTTCATTATCTCAAGGCCTTCGATGTTACTCTGACAGGTAACGCCGCTATGGTTCATGTGCATAAAAGCGCCGCTGGTGGCTTTATTAGAGAAATCCACCCCTGCATACAGCAGACGGTTTTTATCAGATTCATTCAGGGCAGAAACATCGGCAATGCCTGCTTCCGCGTGTTGAAAATCATAGTTTTTCAAATCAAACATGAGAATTCCCCCCCAAATCAGCCAACGGCAACAGCTCTTTATTATCCATAAAACAGTTCAAACATTCCTGATAACCAAACTGGCGAATGTGTTCTAAAATATCTCCGGGACGCGCGTCACAACAAAGGTGACCGTCATACATAACCTGCGCTCTGTCCGCGTTGATATAGTCAAGTATATAACCCGTATGTGTGATAATCAGGCCGGATTTTCCACTGGTAAGCGGCTTTTTCTGCCGCGGACAACAGTCCTTAAGTCCCGTTGAACAACACCCCGGAACATCGGCAGAATTATCAGAAAGGATTTGCCGCGCCGCGCGCCCGATAACCGCCATGTTCTCAAGGTCAACGCCCGATTCGGGTTCATCGAATAGGACAAGGTCAGGTTCTTGGGCCATAAGCTGAAGCATTTCTGAACGCTTGATTTCACCGCCGGAAAAACCTGAGTTCACGTCTCTATCTAAAAAGCCGTCGAACTTCATATATTTTGCCATATTTTCAATATTCATGGGAGAATCGGTGCGGTGGCACAATCCCAGCATATTCTTGACTGTCAAGCCATGAATGGTCGGGGGGCGCTGAAAAGCCATCCCTATCCCCAAGCGAGCCCGCTCATACATGGGGGCATGGGTGATATCGTGTCCCTTGAAGGTTATGGAGCCGCGTGTCACCACATAATTAGAAAAGCCCATAATAGTCATGAGCAGAGTCGTCTTGCCAGACCCGTTGGGCCCAAACATAACAAAGTTTTCACCCGCGGCGATGTGAAGATTTAGCCCTCGGAGTACTTTATTTCCTGCCACTTCAACGTGCAGGTCTTCAATTATAAGCATAGGAGTATCCTCTTTCTTTCACGTCATAAGCTCGTTACGAGCATGCTAGCCTAGTCTCTCGTGTGTATAAAGTAAAGCTTATTTACTGTATTGACAGACCCTAAAGACACAGGTTCCTTCCTCGACCAACTTACCAAAACCGCCCTTATGCACTGCGCAAAAACCAGCGTCTGCTTCTCCCAAGCCTCTGCCGCATTAGGCTGCGTAGGTCCTCATAAAAACGTGTGAATGTTAGGGAGGTGTCCTATCCCTGCGGATTGATAAGCGCTTTACCCTCCATCCTTTCTTCTAGCTGATTGCACTAACCCTATAGAGTGTTGGCACAAAATATCGCTTCCCCTAGAGAGCGAACAAGCGAACCTTTACAAGAGATGTATTATTTACTATGAATAGGTATCATTCCCAATAAGTTTGAGGAGGCCTCAATGTCACAAGTGAAATCTATTCCAGCGGCTGAAATGCTACGCCTTAGCCCTTGCACAGGCATTATCCTTGATGTAAGGACGAAGCCCGAACATACAGCCAAGCACTTAAGTGGAAACCATGTTTTCGTTCCCCTCGACAACCTCGAGCCCAAAACCCTCCTTGAACGTCACGGCCTTGACGAGAACATCAATATTTATACCATGTGTCAAAGTGGTAGCCGAGCGCAAAAAGCCGCCAAGATTTTACTGGACGGCGGCATAAAGAACGTTCAAAGCATTGAAGGTGGCATAAACGCCCTAGAGACCATTGGCTTTCCCATCGAAGGCAACGCCCCGCCCGCAGAGCAAAGTTCCCTTTCCATTGAACGACAGGTTCGCATCGGGGCCGGGGCTCTTGTTCTGCTCAGTTTGCTATTGGCCTTCTTCATCCACCCCGTGTTTCTCTTGTTGGCACTTTTCGTATCCGCAGGGCTTGTTTTTGCAGGAGTAACCAACTTTTGCGGCATGGCGCTCCTGCTTATGAGAGCCCCTTGGAACGCCAACTGCACAGGAGGCTCCTGCTCCATTGGTGCTGGCGCTCCCAAAGGGCACGGATGCCAATAATCCAGGCTTTTAGGGTGCTCTTCGCCAGACAATTAGCGAGACAAACTGCACCCGCTCCTTACCTCACCCTTGCGAATGAAGGGTAATGGACTGCCGAGTTACGCGAAAGGTCATCCTGATAGACTTGGCTAGCTAACGAGGTAAGAGAAGAAAAAGGAAAAGAATAGAGCGTAGAGGGCTAAAAGAGCCTGAAAACTCAGGTAGTCATAAAGAGACCCTTTGCGCCAACGAGATTTATTCGACGAATACCATTTTACTCGGGAGAAAGAGCATGCAACGTCCCAATGTCCGTGGTTTTTTTGATCCAGCCACCGCCACCTGGAGTTATGTTGTCTGGCTGGAAGGCCATGACGACAAGCGCTGTGCCGTCATTGACAGCGTGTTAGATTACGATCCCTTTGCCTGTAGAACAAGCACCACCTCAGCCGATTGCCTCATTAGCTTTGTCACAAGCAAAAACCTTGAAGTTCAATGGATTTTAGAAACCCATATTCATGCCGATCATATAACCGCGGCTCCCTATATTAAAGAAAAGCTTGGCGGCAAAACCGCCATAAGCCGTCATATCTTGCCTGTCCTGAAAACGTGGGAAAAATATTTTCAAAACAACGAAGATACCCCCCTTGACGGTAGCCAGTTTGACTATCTTTTTGACGATAACGAAAAGTTTACCATTGGGCCCATGGAAGCGACCATTATTCACACACCCGGACACACTCCCGCCGATACGACCTATATTATAGGCGACGCGGTCTTTGTGGGCGACTCCATGCTCATGCCCGACGTGGGTACCGGAAGGTGCGACTTCCCTGGTGGAAGTGCCGAGGACTCCTACGACTCATCGCGTAAAATTTTCGCTTTACCCGAAAACTACCGCATGTATATAGGCCATGACTACCCACCCCCAAGCGACCGTAGCGCCCAGTGCATGACCACGATTAAAGAACAAAAAGAGAGTAATGTTCGCTGTAATATGAAGGTCGAGAAACAAGCCTTTATCGACCAGCGCAACGCCGATGACGTGGGTAAAGCCCTGCCAGAGCTTTTGTTGCCATCCATTCAGGTAAACTTACGAGCAGGGGCCTTTGGCGCCCTCACCGCCGGCATGCAATACATAAAACTCCCCATAAACGTTTTTTCATAGCCTTGCTCATCTGCTGGCGCCCGCAATAACACAACGAGGCGCCAGCAGACATTACTTATAGGCTTGCCTTCACTCTTCTTTCCCAAATCTCACAAATTGTAATCCCTAGCAGTATAAACCCGCCCACGTCTCACCGGACAAGATGTGACCCGAAGGCATGATGCCAAAAGAGGCTCGTAAGATTTATTTAATTGAGTATTTAAGGGTAGTTGGCCCCAATGGTACTCAATAGTATCGCTCCCCTTTAGCTGACAACGGTTGTTCTCAACGCCCCGTTCCCATGCCAAGAACACTCAAAACGAATGAAGTGTGCTGTCTTTTCCCTAGGTTACCCCACGCAATACTTTCTCTCCCTATAGCCTAGATACCAATATTGCCATGATTAATGAAGAGAATGCCTTGACAGTGACCGTGGGCTAACGTAATGATAATGGAAACTATTATCAGGAGGAAATTATGTCACAAAATCAAAGTGTATGTGGATCAGTTTATCACAGACGCCCCATCCGAATTGATGAAAAAGTGGAACCTTTTGTTGTCGAAACCTATAATCCTGTTAAGCGAGGTTTTGATACCGTTTCTTTTGAGAAAATCTGGGCAGCGGGTAAATGGACAGTTCTGTTCTTCTATCCCGCCGACTTCACCTTCGTTTGACCCACCGAACTTGCTGATTTGGCAAATCAGCACGAAGCTCTCGACGCCCTCGGTGTAGAGGTTATTTCAGTTTCTACCGACAAAGTATTTACCCACCTCGCCTGGCACAACGAAGAACGTCTTATGGCTAACGTAAAATATCAAATGGCAGCTGATCCCCGCGGGATATTATCACGTTTCTTCGGTGTCTATAACCGCAATGACGGAACCGCCATGCGCGGAACTTTTATCATCAACCCTGTCGGCATCCTGGTTAGTTCTGAAATCAGTTACCACAATATCGGGCGTAGCGGCGCCGAGCTTCTGCGCAAAGTTCAGGCTCATATCCACTTGAGCGCGAACCCCAACGAAGCCTGCCCTGCCAACTGGTCCCCCAATGCGGCCACCCTCACCCCTTCCGAGGCTCTAGTCGGCAAGGTTTACGAGGCTCTCAACAAATAAAAAAGAATCCACGTATACTATCCACGGATTCCCCACCTACACAGGCCCCTTCCACCGGGGCCTGTGTTTTTAGACGGGCCTTCCTCCTTAACCATAACCCAGCACCCGTCTGCTGAGGAAAAAGCCAACTAAAAACAGGCGCATACCTTGCCAACTGCCCTTCGCTTTTATAACCGTCGAGCCTTTAACTGTTTACCCTCTCCCCTTTAGCCTCTTTCCCCTCCAAGCCCATAAATACTTCGACCCAAAATCATGATTTTCTGCGAGCTGTCCCTTCGCTTCATATCCATATCCGTATTACCTCATGCCAAGTAATCTTTTTTTGATTCGGGAAGCGCACAACAAGGCCTATGCGAAACAACCACCAACAAACTGCAAGACGCACTGCCTTAAAGACTCATCAACAGGGGCAACATGGCGTAACATGCGTAACATGCGTAACATGGCACTGGCTTCACCTGTGGGCTGAACTAATAAATACTGGTAAAGGGTAATCAGCTTGCGCCAGATAATTCTTGACAAGCACCTCAAAGTATTGTCTTTACTAAAGACAGAAGGGGCTGTAGCTCAGTTGGGAGAGCGCTTGGTTCGCATCCAAGAGGCCAGGGGTTCAACTCCCCTCAGCTCCACCAGATACC
>CAZYJQ010000029.1:0-17471 GCA_964647835.1 uncultured Desulfovibrio sp.
TATTATCTTTTATCAGAATTAAAGGTAAAAGACATCATGACCAAGAATCCTAAGAGGGCTTTTTATAAGGATTCCATCGAGTCTATCGCTCTTATGATGCGTAAACATAGTTTTGGCGGTGTTCCTGTTGTGGATGAAGCCAATAAAGTTTGCGGCATCATTACTGACACGGATATTTTTGGTCTGCTAACCAATATTACCGGCATTATGGGCGGAGGGATGCAGATTGCCCTTGAAATGCCCAATAAGGTTGGGGCCTTGAAAGAGGTTCTCGATGAGCTTCTTACCCTCAATGTGAATATCGTGTCGGTTTTGACGGCCCTTGATTTTGCCGATGCTCCCGTTAGTCAAGTCTATATCCGTTTAAGTCGTATTGATGACGCGGTGAGCGATAAAGTCATTGACGTAATCGGTAAAAAGTTCAATTTACGTTACTGGGAAAAAGGGCTGTCCGACGAAATTTTGATGAATCTGTAGGGTCTGAGTGGACTTTTTAAAAAACAGATTTATACTTGAAATAAGTGCAACTTTGCTGTAGTGTGTTCTATGTTACAGGGCTAGTGGTAATAGCCCAAATAAAGAACATAGGCTGGTGTGCAGCGTTTATGAGCTGCACGTCACAGGGATAATTTCCTTTTAAACGTGGTATGCTTTCTAGCATGCCAGCTACTTGGTCCAAGGAGGACATAATGGCTGAAGTAACTTACGAAGGTAAGACTTTTGAAGTCGACGAAGACGGCTTTTTGCTGAAATTTGATGATTGGTGCCCTGAGTGGCTTGATTATGTCAAGGATTCCGAAGGTATCGCTGAGATTGGTCCTGAGCACCAGCAAGTTCTCGACTTCCTGCAAGACTACTACAGAAAGAACGGTATCGCTCCTATGGTACGTATTCTTTCCAAGAACACCGGTTTCAAACTGAAAGAAATCTACGAACTGTTCCCTTCAGGTCCTGGTAAAGGTGCCTGTAAAATGGCTGGTCTTCCTAAGCCAACTGGTTGCGTATAATCAAAGGCTTCCAAATTTACAAAAACGCACACGTAAGTGTGCGTTTTTGTTTTAGAAGCTTTAGCCCGTTGAAAGCACGAAGGCCTTTATCGTAATTGCTTTTAGCTGAACGGTTTATATCCAAGCAGTCTAGTAGTCAGGAAGTCAGGCTTAAGTTGTCAAGGGCTAAGCTTGCTCTGGCTTCTTTGCCGTTAGCGGTCAATCTTTTTCAGGCTAAACTTATCAAGGTTTCTTGATGAGTCCCCTCTGTTAACTTACCCCGTATAGTTTACTGGTCTAATGAGACAAGCCCGATTAGAGCTAAGTCTAATCGGGCTTGTTTGATGCTAGGCTGTCGGGGTATGAGCCTTTAGCCCTACAGTTTCTTTTCTATCTTGGCCCAGGTGTCGCGTAGGGTCGCCGTACGGTTAAAGACAGGCTTTTCAGGTGTCGAGCTTTTGTCAGGGGTAAAGTATCCCAAACGTTCAAATTGCACGACTTCGCCCTGTGGGGTGGCAACAGTGCTTTCGTCCGTATAGCCAATGACTGTTTTCAAAGAGTCGGGATTAATGCAGTCGAGGAAGTTCCCAAACTCTTCGGGGTTGTCTTGGGTAAAGAGGTGATCGTACAGACGCACTTCAATGGGCGCTGACTTTGTCGCGCTCACCCAGTGCAAGGTACCTTTAACTCGGCGGTTATCAGGAGTACCCCCGCCACGGCTTTCAGGGTCGTAAGTGCAACGCAGGCTGACAATATTACCCGCTTCGTCTTTGTCTACGCCTGTGCAGGTAATGTAGTAGGCGCAGCGCAGGCGCACTTCTTTACCCGGCGAAAGGCGGAAGAACTTTTTAGGGGCTTCTTCACGAAAGTCATCACGTTCAATGTAAATCTCTCTCGTAAAGGGAACGGAGCGGCTGGCTCCCTCGGGGTTTTCAGGGTCGAGGGGAAGCTCGAACCATTCCACCTGATCTTCGGGATAGTTTTCAATGATGACCTTCACGGGGTCGAGAACAGCCATGGTGCGCAGAGCTGTTTTATTGAGTTCCTCACGGATGCAAAACTCAAGAAAGCTATAATCGACCATGTTTTCAGAACGCGCAAGGCCGATGCGTTTACAAAATTCGCGTATGGCAGAGGCAGGAAAACCGCGGCGGCGCAGGCCGGATAGGGTGGGCATCCGCGGGTCGTCCCAGCCATCCACATGACCTTCATTAACCAGTTGAATGAGTTTGCGTTTGGAAAGAACCGTTCGTGTGATATTGAGGCGAGCGAATTCTGTTTGGCGTGAGCGATAGATATCGAGCTTTTCCAAAACCCAGTCATAAAGTTCTCTGTTATTGACAAATTCCAGCGAGCAGAGCGAGTGAGTGATGCCTTCAAGGGAGTCTGAGATGCAGTGGGTAAAATCGTACATGGGGTAAATGCACCAGTCATCGCCCGTTCTATGGTGGTGGGCGCGGCGAATCCGATAAAGGGTCGGGTCGCGCATGACCAGGTTGGGTGAGGCCATGTCAATTTTTGCCCGCAAGACAAGGGAGCCATCGGGAAATTCCCCAGCTCTCATCTTGCGAAAAAGGTCGAGACTTTCGTCTTTGGGGCGCTCTCTGTTGGGGCTTGGTTTTCCGGGTTCGGTGAGGCTTCCTCTGTATTCGCGGATTTCTTCGGGAGTCAGGTCATCAACATAAGCGTTGCCGTCCATAATGAGCTTTTCGGCGAACTGGTAAAGCTGTTCGAAATAATCCGAAGCAAAAAAGAGTCTGTCTTCCCAGTCATACCCTAGCCAGCGAACGTCTTTTTGGATGGCATCCACATACTCCTGATTTTCTTTTTCAGGGTTGGTGTCGTCAAAACGCAGGTTGCAAATGCCTTTGTATTCATCCGCCACGCCAAAGTTAAGGCAAATGGATTTGGCATGACCAAGGTGAAGATACCCATTGGGCTCAGGGGGGAAGCGGGTATGAATTTGGCTATGAGTGCCATCGGCAAGATCTTTCTCAATTTTTGTGCGAATAAAATCTTTGCCCACTTCAGGTGTTGCTTCGGGTGATATATTGGAGGGTTTTTCAAGGGGAGTGTCAGCCATAAAAATACCTTTATGAATATGCTAGTGTTTGGGTTGTAATGGTTGGTAAATTTTTTTATTGAGCGAAGGGGTAGCTTGAGGAGAAAGTTTCGCCGGAATCCAAGGTCAGCGTGATAAGAATGTTTTTGATTTGCGCGGCCTTAATGCCTCGTGGCAGGTTCGCCGTTAAATCAAAATTTTTCATACGGCTGATGGCGAAGCGCGAATCATCTAAAAAATTGGGCTTAATGTCATGAAAAGCGCCGTCTTGAAGTTCGATTCGATAGGTTGTTTCACCCCTGACAAAGGCGTCTTGTTTGTTCGTGACTAGATCAAAGCTGAGCTGAATGCGGTTGCGCGCGGCAGTTTTACTGAGCAAATTATTGATACGCACGGGTGAATTTTCGTCAGCAATGGAGCGGGCTTTGGAAGATTTATCTGATTCCGGCTGTCCCGTTGCTTCTCCTTGAACTGCATCCGTCGACTGCTCTGCCTTTGTTGGGGCTGGGTCGGCGGTGGAGTTATCCGTCTCACCATTGACCGAAGATGCTGGCGTCCCGCTTGGCTCCTTTGCCCCGTTTGAGCTATTTGCATCGTTCACCTTATTTTGTTCAGTGACAGCTTGCTCCGTTGGGGAATCTTGTCCTTCAGTCCCTTGCCCACCAGTTTCTTGTCCCTCAATCCCTTGATTATTTCCCTCGGGGGAAGTTGCGGTGTTTGTTTCGGTGCCCGTTGTTTCAACGGAAGAGGGGGCTTCGCCATCTTCCCCTGCTTCGCCTTCAGTGCCGCCGTCGCCTTCTCGCTGGAGGGGCATTTGTATTTCATTAAACTTGAATACAGGAGCAGGGGAATCGCTGGTGGCAATAAGAGTTTGCAAATTGCTCAGTTGTTCAAGCTGGAGTCTGGCTTCGACGAGTTCACTTGAGGTGGTCTCGTATTTTGCCTTGAGCGAGTGATTTTTTTGCCAGGTTTTTACGCCGTAAATAGTTCCGGTAAGGCCCAAGGTGACGAGAACGATACTGCAAGCGAGGGAATACCACAAGACTTTACTATGGACCTTAAAAGAAACGACTTCTTTATCATCACGCATCAAAAGAACGTGGTGGTAAGGGCTTTTCTTAATGACGGGTTCCATATTAGTTACTGCTCCAGGTTTCCTTGGCAATGCGCCATGCGCCGTCTGCGTATTGGATATGCAGAACCTTCTTGCCCTTATCGCCGCTTCCGTTGCGGCTGGCATATTGCTGTTGCATGGTAACGATAATGGTCGACCCTTGGCGCGAGACACGGATTTTTGTCAGCCCAACGCTTTTGGGGTGGGCTCTCTTCCAAAGGGCTAGCTTATGGTTTTCAATGGCCGCTCTGCTGGTGCGTCTGTCTTGAACGGCGTCTTTGGCATAAAAGGCCACATATTGCTTGAGATTCCCTTTTTCCCACGCGTTTCGCCAAGCTTCAACTAAAGCGAGAACCTCGTTGTCTGATAGGGGCAGTATGGAGGCGGCCTTGGGTTCAGATTTCTTATGGACCTTGGCGCTAGAGCTTTGCGGTTCAGCGATTTGACTGCCAGGCTTCGAAGAGGGCGTTTTGGTCACAGTCTCTTTGAGGGGAGGGGGCGTGGGGCTTTCTGCCAATAGAGTTGGTTCAGGTTCAGCTTGAGGCTTGGTCGCCAGTTCGGGGGCAGGCTCGGGAACAGGTTCTGGAGCTGGTTGTTTTCTCTCGGGCAGAGGGGTTTGGCTATATGTTGCACCAATGACGCCACCTGTTGTGGAGGCGATTAATTCGGGCACACGCTTTTTAGGCTGTGCTTTCTGGGATTCTTCCTTGGTAGCCACAAGAGAGCCTTGGACTTGTTCAGCATTTTGAGGCTCAGCCTTGGTAACCAGAGCGACAGTCTCGTTGGACGAGGCTTCGGCGGTAATGGTGTCGAATTTTTGGGGCACGGTTTCCGTTTTTGGCGCTTTGTCAATGGGAGGCATGGGGGGATCTTCGCGAACCAGCTGGGCGCTGGTATTCATGCCCGGGAGCCATTCCATGCCAATAATTTTAAAGTCGTTGCCTCCGCTTTGGCTCCAATATAGCCGCCGCACCCCTTTAGAGGTGAGGTTAGGCGCTTGGTAATCCTGATAAAACCAAGTAACCCAATACCCCGGCCCTTCAAGGACCTGAATATCGCGAATGGTCGTTTTAATCCAAGGCAGACGCTTAAAAAGTCTTTCTTTATTGTTTTTAAAGGCGCTAAAAGGTTCGTTGGCAATGGAGTAAGCTTCGTGATTATAGAAGTCGAACATTTCGGCAGAGCGATTTTCCCAAGCCTTGGCCCATTTTTGGGAGAGACCTTGAAGCTCTTTTATGGTTTGGGCTTTATTGCTGGCAGGGGTGAGCAATTTAACGCTGTTTGAGATAATGACAGGCAGGCCAGGCGTGAGTTTGTTGCCCAGGGTGCTGAGGTCGTTGTTGTTAAGAGCTATGCAGCCCTGGGTTTGCAAAGGGGCAATGCCGTTGCCCTTGCCATGAACCCAAATGCCATAGCCTGTTTTACGCCGAATTTTATCTACAGGGTTGGGGTAGTTCAGGGTGTAGGCTTCGTAACCGTACATATCAAAATCAAGGCCGGATTTTAAATGCTGAACAACAAAATAGACCCCTTCGGGGGTTTTTAAGTCGCCTTCGACAACCTTGTCTCCGGGGGCTTGTCCTGTGGAGCAAAGGTAGGTGGTTGTGGAATCAAGGGACGACTGGAACTCTAGAAGACTGAGCACCTGTTCTTTTTTATCGACAGCTACCACCCTGGGGGGTAAGGCTGAATGTTCAACAACTTTGGCGTCCCAAGCATGTGAGGGAGAGAAAGAGCGGACAGAGGCGACGCCATGGCTGGCAAAGACTCCGCTAAGCACGAGGCAAAACGCTACAAGAGATAAGGAACGTCGAAAAAGGCTAAAGCAGCACAAGGTAACCTCACAGGAGAGGGCTCAAACGCCCTAATATTATGATCGTCCGGCTTCTAGAAGTTCTCGTCGAGTAAAGATGGTATGCAGGGGATAGCCCGCATTTTTGATGGCGTCGTCCCCACCTTCTTCCCGGTTAAGGATACAAAAAATACCCAAAATGGATAAACCCGCATCCTTTACATGGTCACATGCTTTTAGCACAGAACCGCCAGTGCTGACAACATCTTCTAAAAGAATCACGGTTGCTCCTTTCTCAACGTTGGCTAATCCTTCGATGGCGCGCCCAGCGCCGTGCTTTTTCGCTTCTTTTCTAACGATAAGGGCGGGGAGGTCGCGCTGGTTTTGAAAGGCCATGAGGGAGGTGGCGGTAACCAGTGGGTCGGCGCCCATGGTCATGCCAGCCACGGCTTTGACGTCCATATCTTTGAGCATTTCAAAAAAAATAGAGCCAATGAGGTGGGCCCCTTCGGGGTTCAACGAGCTTTGACGGCAATCAAAATAGTAGTCGCTTTTACGGCCTGATGTCAGGGTAAAATCGCCTTCCATATAAGATTTATCAAGAAGGATTCTGGCCAGTTTTTTCTTCATGGTAAGGATATCAGACATGGCTACCTCGATTATTGTAAAACACGGTTAAAAATAGTGTCTTCATATACCAGAAAACTCTGGGGATTGAAAAGCTCCGAAAGGACGTTGGGACTAAGAACTTTTTGAATTTGCTCGTCAGCCTTCACAAGGTCGGGGAAGGGGGTTTTGGTGTCCCAGCTTTGCATGGCGATTTTTTGCACCAGCTCGTAAGCTTCTTGGCGGGCGTATTGGCCTTTGTCGATAAGAGCCAGCAAGACGCGTTGAGAGAAAAAGAGGCCGTAGGAACCCATGAGGTTGCGTTCCATATTTTCTGGGATGATGCGTAAATTCGCCATAACCCGATTCAAGCGATGGAGGATATAATCCATCAAAATGGTGGAATCGGGCATGATAACCCGCTCAACGGAGGAGTGGCTGATGTCGCGCTCGTGCCACAGGGCCATGTTTTCCATGGCCGCCAAAGCGTTACTGCGCACAAGGCGGGAGAGCCCAGTCATGTTTTCGGCTGAAATGGGATTTTTCTTGTGGGGCATGGCTGAAGAACCCTTTTGGCCTTTACCAAAAGATTCTTCGACTTCCAGCACTTCAGTACGTTGAAGGTGGCGAAGCTCAACACAGAGTCGCTCAACACCGCCAGCCGTAAGGGCCAGCGAAGTGAAGAAGTCCGCGTAGCGGTCGCGCTGGATAATCTGGGTTGAAACGGGGTCTACCTCGAGGCCAAGCAGTTGGCAGGTAATGGCTTCGACTTCTGGGGTGAGAAGGGTATAGGTGCCGACGGCGCCAGAAATTTTCCCTACCCGAATACCTTCCACAGCTGTGGCAAACCTTTGGCGGTGACGCTTAAATTCGGCGTAAAACCCAAGGATTTTAAGACCGAAGGAAGTGGGTTCGGCGTGGATGCCGTGGGTTCTGCCCATGCAAAGGTGACCCTTATAGCGCAGGGACATCTCTTTTAATGTGTCCAGCAGGATGTCGAAATCTCGCAGGATAAGGGCACCTGCCTTTGTGAGCAAAAGGGCGTTAGCCGTATCGACCACGTCAGATGATGTGCACCCTAAGTGGATAAAACGCGCGTCCGGGCCGACATTTTCTTCCAGAGCTTTTAAAAAAGCAATGACGTCGTGGCGTGTTTCTTCTTCAATGGCAAGCACTCTATCCACGGTAAAGGCGGCTTTTTGGCGGATGGTTTGCATGGCGTCTTCAGGAATAACGCCGAGCTTTGTCCATGCTTCGCACACAGCTAATTCAACTTCGAGCCAAGCGTCTAGACGGGCTTGGAGGGTCCATAAGGAACCAATTTCGGGTCGGGTATACCTTTCAATCATGATGGCAATGGGGGGTTAGAGGGTTTTGACGAGCCTTATGCAAGGCAGACATCTCCTTATGAGGCGGGGCTGGAAGGGGCAGAAGCAGTGGAGCTTGTGGTTTTGGCGGCGGGAGCCTGACTGCTTTGGTTCGAGCCGGTATCGGCGGTTGAACTTGGGCTGCTGGTGGCGCTGGCGTCGCTTGCGACTTTGTCGCCTTGAGGGGCACTCGATTCAGATGATTCCTTGATGCCTTTTTTGGAACCGTATTCAGTAACGTACCAGCCGTCGCCTTTAAGGGCAAAGCTGGTTTGTGACATAATCCTTTGGGCTGTTTTTCCGCACTTTGGGCAGGGTTTTGACTTTTGGTCGTCGACGCGCTGGCACCATTCTTCAAAAAGGTTGTCACATTCAGGGCAGTGATATTCGTAAATGGGCATGGTTCTTCCCCCAAACATGGTAAAAATATCAATAGACAACAAGTCATTGACCCAGCTAGCTGACTAACTGGGTCAATGACCCGTGGAATAAACATGATATAAAAAGCAGGGGATAGGGACGTCCAGTGGACGTGACCCCTTAAAAACCTTTGTTTGTCTTGAGTTGGCTATCCCTGCTTCATCACCCTAAGACAAGTAATCCTAGGGGGTAGTCGCCTTAAGACTTAGCGGCTTTAGCTTCTTTAATGCGGGCCTTAATGCGCTTCGCGCGACGATTGCGGCGGCGGTCCAGTTCTTTTTTGCGTTCTTGTTTCTTCTGCGCCATGAGTATATCTCCTTGATTCTTTATTTAAACACGAAATACTACCTTATTGCATGGGGCTTTGTAAAGCCCGAACTCGGTTGTGTGCTTTATGTAGAGGGCAGAGCGTATGCGGAAGGTTTTTGGGCCTAAAAAGAAGACAAAGGCAGTGGAAAATGAATACTATGCCGTGAAACTCTTGAGGGAAAATATGTTTTGAAAGAAGTATTGTCGGCATAGTTTCTAGGGGAGGAAAAGGAGCGATAGAAAATGCAAAAAACGAGAGGGGAAGAAAAAGGGTGATGAGGAGGAGTTGAAGAAAAGATTAACGTTCGGATAATTCGCAAAATGATGAAGGGTGAATGGGAAAAACCATGGGAACCCTCGTGAAGGTTCCCATGGATGTGTCGTTTATTCATCACCTGTTAGTGAGTGAGGTTATTATCAATATATTGCCTGCTTGCACCTGCTCATTACGAGTTCCCCTGTCAATTCATTGCATGACCTGTTGGGGGACAACCGCAGATGAACCTTTGTTTATTATCAGCCCGTTGTCAGTCAATCGCTTATTCAGTGGCCGTCCGTTGCAGGTCCGATGAAGACAGTTTGCTATAAGCCTGTAACCAGCCTGTTTCGAACCCGTTTCGAGTGCTGTTGCAAGCTTGCTGGTGTGTTTGGGCTGTTCGCCGCCAGTCGGGGCTAATCAGGCTGAATAAAAAGGTTTTTGCCAAGGTAGGGGGCTCCGCGCCAATACTGGGGGGGAGCTTCGACACTGGCGCCTAGTTGCATGGCGGCTTTCCAAGGCCAGCGGGGATCAAAGAGCATGCCTCGTCCAATGGCTACCATATCCGCCTGTTTAGACACAATGATGCCTTCGGCTTGCTCGGGGCTTGTTATGAGGCCAACGGTGATGGTGGGTATGGAGAGAGACTTTTTAAGCTCCGCCGCGAGTGCCACTTGATAGCTGGGGCCCGGTGCTATTTTTTGTTCAGGCGAGAGGCCACCGCTGGAGATATGGGCATAGGCGCATCCGAGTTTTTCAAGTTCTTGAAGAAGAATACGGCTACTTTCGACGTCCCAGCCACCTTCTATCCAATCCGTCGCTGAAATGCGAACTCCCACGGGTTTTTCAGCGGGGAAAGCGGCCCGTATGGCTTTAAAAGCTTCCAAGGTAAAGCGCATTCTGTTTTCGAGGGAACCGCCATAAGCGTCCTCGCGCTTGTTGGAAACGGGAGAGAGGAATTGATGTAGCAGATAGCCATGAGCCGAGTGCAGCTCAAGGAAATCATAGCCTGCTTCATGGGCACGTTTCGCCGCGTCGCCAAAGGCTTTTACTGTTTTGGCGATGTCCGCTTCGCTTAAGGCGGTAGGGAGGGTTTCGCCATCATTGAACGCTATGGCAGACGGGGCCACTGGTATCCAACCGCCTTCTTCGGGAGGGACCATGCCGCCGCGTACCCACATGGGTTTTGTGGAACCCTTTCTGCCTGCGTGAGCCAGTTGGATGCCAATGGGCATCGTGGCGTAAGGGCGTATGGCAGCTAGCATCTCGGCGTGTTTTTGGCCTTGTTCGTCGTTCCAGATGCCAGGGCAAAAGGGAGTAATGCGTCCCTCAGGGAGGACACCGGTTGCTTCAACAATCACCATGCCCGCGCTTGAGCAGGCAAAGCCACCGTAATGGATGGTGTGCCAAGAGCTAAGGAGGCCGTCATTGGCGGAATACTGGCACATGGGGGGGACAACAATACGGTTTTTAAGGGGCATTGAACCTATGGTTATGGGGGTAAACAATTGGCTACTCATAAGCGTCTCCTTAAGGAATACATCGTTGCATGAAACTGTTTCCCTCCTCTGTAATACATAAGGGGAGGGTAATGGCGCTGGCTTTACCGGTAGGGTAGGGGTGGGGCAGGCTGGGGATAAAGTATATGCTACCGTTGGCAGAGATGTACGAGATATTCGTCTTTTGTGGCGCCCTTTTATGTCACCATCCCAGCGCGTATTATTAAAGAATAAGAACGAAATACCAAAGCATCAAGGGGCAGTGACATCTTTATTTGTTTTCCATGGCTTGAAGGGGGTATCGGGAGACAGAGGCACAAATGAATAGATATTGCCTTCCCGTGGAAGGGCGACATTTGCCTATGGTTTTTTCCTTCGCTTGCTGGTAATAAAAGGGCTAAGGAGGCGTTATGCTAACACCTGAAAAACAACTGTATATTGCCAACGCCAATGGCAAAGAAATATGTCTTGAGGCTGCTTTGGGGAACAGGCACGGACTTATCGCAGGAGCCACCGGCACCGGAAAAACCGTTACCTTGCAAAGCATTGTTGAAGGCTTCAGCGCCTTGGGGACCCCTGTTTTTTTGACAGACATCAAGGGGGATTTGGCTGGCTTAACGCAGGCCGGAGCGCCCGGCGGAAGTATTGCCGAACGTATTGAGAACCTTGGTTTGCGTGAAAAAGGCTACACCAATCGCTCTTATCCCGTTTGCTTTTGGGATGTTTTTGGGGAGCAGGGGCATGCCCTTCGCACCACCGTGAGTGATATGGGCCCTTTTTTATTAAGCCGTCTGCTTGATTTAAATGATGTTCAAAGTGGGATTCTTAATCTTGTTTATCGCATTGCCGATGACAAAGGGCTTCTGCTTCTTGATTATAAAGATTTGCGGAGTATGGTGACGTATGTTGGCGAGAACAGCAATGAGTTTCGCCATACCTACGGGAATATAGCTTCGGCGAGTATCGGTGCCATTCAGCGAGCCCTTTTGCGTCTTGAGCAAGAAGGAGGCGACAGCTTTTTTGGCGAGCCCTCCCTCCAGCTTGAAGATTTGCTGACCACTGATTTACTTGGTCGCGGAACCGTCCATATTCTGCATGCTGAAAAACTCATGAACAGACCACGGGTTTATTCCGCCATGTTGCTCTGGCTTCTTTCCGAGTTGTTTGAACGCTTGCCTGAAGTGGGTGATTTGGAAAAACCCCGACTTGTGTTGATGTTTGACGAGGCGCATCTGATTTTTTCCGGCGCGCCTGCTGTACTGCTTGAAAAAGTAGCGCAAGTGGTTCGGCTTATTCGCTCCAAAGGGGTTGGAGTTTATTTTATTACCCAAAACCCTTCGGATATCCCCGGCGAGGTTTTAACCCAACTGGGCAATAAAGTGCTCCATGCTTTGCGTGGCTATACTCCGGCTGATCAAAAAGCCATTCGAGCGGCGGCGCAAAGTTTTCGAGAAAACCCCGATTTTAAAACCGAAGAGGCCATCAGCAACCTGCGCACTGGCGAGGCGTTGGTGTCGTTTCTTGAGGCTTCGGGCAAACCCGCCATTGTAGAGCAAGGCTTGATTTTGCCGCCTGAAAGTCAGGTGGGAGCCATTACAGACGAACAACGGCGCGCCATCATACTTTCTTCACGTCTTGCGGGGCATTACGACCGAAGCATTGACAGGGAATCGGCCTATGAGATGTTGCAGGTCTACTTTGACAAGCGGCAGGAACAGGCCCGCCTTGAAGAAGAAGCGAAGGCAAACGCCAAGCGCCTTAAAGAGGAGACTCGCCTTCAAAAGGAGGCCGAGCGCGAGGCAAAGCGTCAGGCCAAAGAAAATCCGGATATTATAGGCAATATGGTTGGGGATGTGGCTAAACAGGTTTCTCGCACTATCTCCAACAGCATTGGACGGGAAATAGGCAAAAAAATTATGCGTGGAGTTCTGGGCGGTATTTTTGGCAGTAAAAAGTAGAAGAATCCGTCTTCAAAAACGTAATTTTTGTTTTTATTGGTTTTTACTTGAACGCGTTCAGGGCATTTTCTTTGGACGCTTACTGAGTCAACCGTAGCTGAGAATGAGACGCGTGGGTGTTGTTGATGAGAATGAAAAACGGTTTGTGAAATAAGGTGTTTTTTCTGCTCGTCTAGTTTGTATAAAGATCAGTAGCTGTTGAACAACTCAAGCTTTCCACGCTCTAAATTTTGTAAGGAGGAACGTCTGTGAAAATCGTAAGTAGAACAGTTGTTGGCCTCTGTTTATGGGCTATGTTGGGGCTTGGGTGCGCGTCATCCTCCACAGAAGAGGCGAACTTGCACCAACAACCAAGGGTACCCGAACTGCAGCCTAACCCCTTTTTAGAACAGGACAATGCGCAAGACGGCACACCTCACGACAAAGAGGCGTATCCTCAACGAGAACCTCAAACCTCGCAAGACCAAGCGCCTGTCCCGCCGCTGCGAACCGTAAACCGAAGCGGTGATATGACGGTTCCCCAAGGGCGTAGCCTCACTAAACGCCAAGGGGCAGACCAAGGAGCAGGCTCAGCTCAAGGGTATAGAATGCGTGAAGTGGAGCGTGAAAGACGCTTTAATCAGGATCAAGAAAGCCGCATTAGGGATTATCGACGGAATTTTCCCCATGAACCCGCGCCACGGCCCGATAGTTATCGAAGCTATGAAGGAAGCCGCCCGCCTCGCACGTTTTAAGGCGTTGCCATTAGCTTGGTCGGGTCTTACGATTCTGCTAGCTGGAGAATTTTGTGAGGCATTTGTACGCCCTTAGGGGCAAGTGGCGAGCAGAAGTTCCCCTCAAAAGGACAATCGGACTCAACCAAAAACCGCGTACCTGATTTTCAGATGCGCGGTTTTCTTTATTGGTAAGTGTCTTTCTAACGAAAAACAGTAAAGCATTACACCAGTCTTGCTATGTGCGTCATTCTATCACCGGGCAAGAGCGCCACAGGGGGGATATCAATGAAGGTGTAACACCCGGGGGCTAAGCGAGTTGTGGCTCTCGCGCAAGAGACAGTTACCTGCGCCGTGAGGGCGGGGTTGGTTATACGCATCTCAAAGCTTAATTTTTGATTTGAGGTCGTACCCGAGGCGCCAAGGCGTTCTAGTAAAACTCCGTGGGAATTGTCGGCGACGGTATGAAGCTCTTGAGCCGTTTCTAAAAAGCGGATGTCGAGGGGGTCTTTGGAAAAATACGCGTCTTTGGCAAGGCGTTTTTTTATTTCTTCCTTATCGCTTCCCTTCTGAGGAACAATATAAACAAGGCGCGAGTGGCGGCTGCTTCCCATGGGGACGGTAATGGAGGTGGCGTCCGCTACTCCTTCGATATTACGCGCGGCAACGGAATGGCCCATGGAGCGACCCGGTCCGAAGTTGGTAAAGGTCGTGCCAGTGGGAACCATGGCCTCGAAGTAAGCCCTCAAGGCGGAGTCGGTGCCGGGGTCCCAACCCGCGGCAACTACGGCTACGGCGTCATGCTCTGTGGCGACGGGGTCGAGGGAGGACACAAGGTTCGGAATTTCCGAGTGGATGTCAAAGCTATCCACCGTGTTGATGCCCATGGTGAGGTAGGTTTTGGCTATTTCGGGCATATTGCGTGAGGGGGAGCAGATAATAACAACATCGGGTTTTTGGGTTGCTTCAATGAGATTTTCCATGGAGGCGAAATCTTGCAGGCCTTGCAACATATCTTTATCTTTTCCGAGAGATGCAGGACGGCGAACCACCCCAAGGCAGGTCAAATCGGGTGAGGTTTTGATGCAATCGATGGCGTGCTTGCCAGTATTACCGAGGCCATGAATGGCGATGGTGGTCTTTGTCATGGTGATTCCTTGTTGTTCTTTATACGAAATGCAAAAATTGAAATGTCGGCCTAACGATAAAGAGGAAGTGGAAAAAAATCAATACGACTCTGTGAGGTAGGTGAGTAAAAATGCGGGGAGACTCTTTGTTTTGCTCATTGCGGATTAGTTCGCTCTTATTGGGTGAATGGCGAGAATATATCGGTTGGCCAAGGGTAAATATTATACGGCTATTCGGAGTGTTGACTGATAAATATCTCTGCCGATGGGAAAGTCATGACATTTTTTCGTAATTCACTGTCACTGTATGGAGATTGGTTAGGGGACCTTAGAAAGAGCAGATAGGGTAGACAGAAAGACTCAGGAAGGTGCTCGTGTATTTTTTGGTGGACATTGGCCTTGTAATAAAATAATTTATAACTAACACAAGAGTTTTACAGTAATCTATGCAACCTAATCTTGTTTTGGACAACATAAGGAGAGTCTTATGAGCACCATAAAAAAAATACTTCTCCCTGTTGATTTTCTCAAGTCCAATGAGGAAATTGCTGAATACGCCTTGTTTTGGGCGAAAGCCTACGGCGCGGAAATTACTGTTTTGCATGTCCTTCCGCCTTTATCAAGATATTACCATTTGGGCGCCACAAGCGGCTTTGCTGTTGAGGTCGAGGATGAATCTCAAAGACTGATGGATGAGTTTATCGAAGATATGTTTACTGATCCCGCCGTTAAGGTGAGTAGCAAAATTGCTCAAGGGGACCCGGCAAGCGCCATTGTTGCCTATGCCGAGGAAAATGAAATCGATTTGATTATTATGACTACGTATCAACGAACAGACCTTGGGGCTTTTTTCATAGGGTCGGTTACAAATAAGGTCGTTAAATCCGCTACTCCCCTCGTTCTTACGTTGCGGCCTGTTGGAAATGTTTAAAGCTATCTATTTTTAAATCTTATTACGGTTGTTAAGATAAAGCCCCCTTTCTCAAGGGGGCTTTCCTTTACTCTTTTCCTCGACCTCTCACTAACATCTACATGCGCTGTAACAGTGTTATAAATGTTGTTGAAATTCACCTCATCTTTGCGCCTATTTCCGATATAGGGGGTAAGGCAAGCAAAGGAAAGGATGTCCGCTACGCCGTTGGTGGAGTGTAAATCTTCCGTAAAAACGTCACCCTCCATCGCAAAGGTAGCTGGCGAGCGATCTTGCTGTTCAGCTTTCTTTTCTTGAGAGCAAGCGCTCCTGTGGTGATAGTGGTTTTTGAGCGGAGAGGTGCTTCTAACTTCTGCCCGTTGACAGAGTTGGAGCGAATAGACATTCGTAAATTTTCGTCTATTGGTGCTCCAACACGATAGTAAGGCTCGTCAGTGGCGATACCTGTGTCAGGGAAGCCCCTAAAAAGGGATATAATAGAAACAGCCACCCTTCCCCAGTGAGCTACTGAAGAAAGATGGCTGGGGCTAATTTAAGGGAATCACCACAGGGCAAAAAGTAACTTTTATGCTAATAGCCCTATTAACGCTGTGCTTCGCAGTGTATACTTGAGTCCTCAATAATGTTTCTCAAGTCCATCCAGTCTATTTTTCCCGACCAAGTGTATTCATTAGACGAAAAAATCGAGCCACTTCCTGAAAGGGTCTGTACAAAGATTAATTCGTTGCCATCAGCAACAGGAAGGACAGCTAAAGAGTTATTATCCTTCCTGATATACTTGACATCAATAGTTTTGTTGTTATCGCACAGGTAGCGAACCAGAGTCGTTTGGGCTTGGCCTTCCCCAGGTAATAACAAGGTGTCTTCTGTCGCAAAGGCTAAGTTTGATAAGGTAAAACATAGAACCAATGCTAATAAGTAAGTCATTTTCATATTTTTTCTCCAGCCATACTTTGTGGGTATTGTGTTTATTGTCTCAACCCGCCATATATACTGCAATCTAACTTGGTATGCAATTGGAGACAGCAAGGTTTTTACTCTTCATTATGATGGTGCGAGGCAATTCATATTGGCCACCCTCGATAAAGCTTCAAGGTGTTCTTAAAAGTTTTCAGTTCACCAATGCCCATATTGAACGCTATGTTACATAGAACGGCCTGTCGAGGTTGGTTCAGTAGAGGGACCCAAGGAAAAGCCTTTTTTGCACTTCTTTAATAGCGATAGTAATGTCGATTAAAGTATGGGGGGGATTCTAGCGAAGTTATCCAAGTCACGGCGAAGATTGTTTGGAGGCATAGGAAGCAGCGTCACCTCCTAGGGGTATTAATCTGCTTTGCCCACTTATGCGCTGTAAAGCAACAAAACGTCACTCACTGCAACTATCCGTCACAATCATCCAATAAAAAAGGCTCCAATCGTTATGATTAGAGCCGTTTTTGTAACATGGAGCGACATCTTGCTTCTGGTTGCGACAAGGTGTCATTAAATTTGTGGTGCGAGAGGAGAGAATCGAACTCTCACGCGTTAGCGCTAGATTCTAAGTCTAGTGCGTCTACCAGTTCCGCCACTCTCGCACCGAGAAGGGCTCATAACAGCACGCTCAAGCGTTTGTTTTGAACCGTTAAGTCAGTGCATATATATCTGGTCAGTAAAATAGTCAATACCTTTTTGGGTTATCCCTTTGGGAATGGTCATCCTTTGGCAGAAGAAAGGTTCGGTGTATTTATAAAGTATCATGAAAATCATAAGGCAAAAGGCTGAGGTTTGAATGACGTCAATGGCAGTAAGGACAAGGTTTCATTCAGGCAGTGTGTCGTTGTTGTATGATACAAGCGACCAAGCGTTCTTCGAAGAGATTTATAAAGTTAAATAAGTAGAAGTTTATGGGAATGATTTTTAGCCCCTTAAGGGGTATGGCAAGAATGCTGAAAAAGCTCAGCTTGTATTACAGTGCAAAGCACGTGCGCGGCAGGCCAGATAGCCTCAAGTAATTGCCTAAAAACAAATAGCAAAAAATACTTGCTTGAAATGGGCGGTAGGCATGAGGGATGCTACCGTTTCATCAACGCTTCCTCATGAAGGCCAGCAAGAAAAAGCTCAGCACGATGGCAATAACGCCAATGACGACCATCATCATGAACGTGGTGTCATAAGTGCCGCCGGAACGTTGGAGCAGGGTGCTCGATACCATAGGGCCGAGCAGGGCGGCAGGAATGAGGTTGCAGTTTGTCAGACCAAAGTTGGCGGGAAAGTGTTTGGCTCCCCAAAAGAAGTTAACAGCGGCGGAGGTAATGGCAGGAGCGCCGCCAAAGCAGACGCCAGTGAGGGGTA
>CAZYJQ010000030.1:0-11522 GCA_964647835.1 uncultured Desulfovibrio sp.
CGTAGCCCACGTCCGCCATAAGAAGGGTTTCTTCGAGTTCTTCCCAAAAATCTTCATCAATGAGACGGTCGGCGGCGAAAAGGACGTTGAGGCTTCGGGAAAGTTGAGCCCGGGTTTTGGCAAGGCCTTCGCCCAGCTTAAGCATAAGACGGCTTCGTTCGTCTTCTTCGTCTTCAAGGTCAAGGGAGAGAGCCAATCTGTATTGCAGCTCTGACCTGAATTCGTCGATTTTCTCATAGCCCATGTTTTTGAGCCACTTGCGAAAGGTAGTGACAAATTTTTCAATTTCATCTTCTGGGGCTTCGAGGGCCCGTAAAAGGAAGGTGATGCGGTGCCATAAAAGGTCAGAAGCCGAATCGACGTCTTTTAAAACAACGCTTAGCCAACTGGAAAGCTTGGGCTCGGCGTTGCGCAGGGCGAGGGTAAGGGCATCGTCCTGTGAGGATTGCGCGCTTGCTATTGCCTGCGATTGGTCTTGTTTGGCGGAGGTTTGGGGGGCGCCAGAGAGTGTTGGGTCGCCTGATTCAACAGGTTGAGGAGTCTCATCAGATTTGTCTGGCTGACCCAATTCGCCCATTTCGCCTGGTTCACCCGATTCATTTGATACGCCCGGTATGCTTGATAAGGCAGGGTCTGAGTCTGGCGATTTTGCTGAATCTTCTGGTGTTTGGTGAAGGGCGGCTTCTTGTTCGGCAGCACCGCCGGGCGTTGGGGCGGTGTCGCCGCCAAAGAGTTTACGTATAGATGAAAAAAAACCCATGGAATATTCCTGTGAGTGGTTTTGTGGTGGTTAACGTTTACAACCTTGCTGCTTGTTCTTCTGCTGCTCTTCTCTTGGCTCAGCCAAGAGGGAGGTGGAACAGTTTTTGAGGTAAGGCGCAGTAGATAATTCACTATATGGCGCCGCTTTGGCTGGCGGCGATTGAGCGCCTTAAGGCAAACTCGCTGTAACCTCGCTGGGCCATGAGGATTTTCCCAATGCACCGTTGGCGCTCATACTAGCAGAAAAAGAGGTGGTTGCCTACCGACAAATACTCTTTTTCACATAACTTCACAGCCTTTGGGGTGAGTGAGCCTGCCCTTGAAATAATGGTCAAGATTCACGCTTACTTTTACGCTGTGTACCAATCCTGAGATAGAGGTTCTAAGCTTTGGTACAATAAAGGCAATGCGGCTTTTCAGGGCTTCATTGAAATCTTTCTTGTATCTTCCGTGAATCGCGGTGAAGCGATAAGCAAGTATAGGCAAAGTCCTTTCTTTAGCTTAGCCGTGTGGCTAATCTCGAAAAAGAAAGAGTGGGGGAAAGGGTAAGTGGGTGAGGGTGGGAAATGACTGGGATATTCTTAGTGAGCTCTGCTCTGTTTTGTCCTGTCTTTAGTCGCAGTCGTTCTGATATGCCCTAGGCTACCCCACTCTTTTTGGGTATGGCTCGCTAATAATTAGTTGGAATCAGTCACAACGGGTGAGGAATATACGGCGACAAAGAGGTGCGCGGTGTGCAAGAACAAGGACATGGGTCATAAAGGGCGTGAGGGCATAGAGGGTGGTGGACACGGAGTTCCGCATACGGTTGCATAAGATTACTTGTTTTCTTCGTTTTGCTACCGTATACTGCTAGAATGATTCGTACTCGCCACCTGTCACACAGCTTTGGCCTTCATTGGGCCTTGAAAGATTGCTCTTTTTCATTGAATAAAGGCGATTTTCTTTTTCTGTCCGGGCCTTCTGGCGCTGGAAAAACAACACTTTTGCGTCTTCTTTACCGTGGGCTGACCATCCAGCGCGGTGAAGCCCATGTGGCAGGCATTGACCTGAAAAACATGGACAAGCGTGAAGTGCCTGATTTACGCCGTAAGGTCGGGGTGGTATTTCAAGATTTTAAAATTTTACCCTTACGCACTGTCCATCAAAATATCGCTTTGCCTTTGGAAGTGAGAGGTCTTGCGCCGCAACATATTGAACGGCGTGTTAGGGCGGTGGCTCGGGCGTTAGAACTGGAAAACAGGTTGCATTCACCTTGTGTGCGCCTTTCGGGCGGGGAACAACAACGGGTAGCCATCGCTCGCGCCTTTGTGGTGAACCCGCAAGTGCTTTTAGCAGATGAACCCACAGGAAACCTCGACCCTGAGCTTTCCGTACGCCTCATTGAGCTTTTTAAGCAGTTCCAGGCATATGGCGCCACCGTTGTTTTTGCTACACACAGTCTTGATTTAATCAGGCGTCACCCTTCGGCAAAAATTTTGCGTCTGGAAGACGGAATGATTACGGCGGCAAACTGGCCTGGCGCTAAGCTTTTTAGAGCGCCCGACCTGCCTGCGGGCGAGGGGGCGGTATGATTCGCGTGCTTTTTCGTCTCTTTCGGCAAGGGGTCTATGATTTAGCCCTTAACCCGCTGGCCTTGCTGTTTACTCTCACCGCCATTTCACTCATGGTGTTTTTGGCGGGGCTTTTTTTAATGGGGCTTGTGACCATTAATAAACAGCTTGAAACGAGCCGCGGTGAAACGGCGTTTCAGGTGTATTGGAAGACGGGGTATTCCCTTGAAGAAATCCGAGAACAGTGGCGCGAATTACACAATTTGCCCAACTTTGTTCAGGTAAAAACCTATACGCCGGAACAGGCTCTCATTGAACTGGGACGAAAAATTGACAAGGGATCCGACCTGCAGTCTTTTCCCTTGGTGGCGAAAAGCAATCCTTTGCCCGCCACGGCCCTTGTGCATTTTGCCCCTGAAGATGTGGATGATATTGAAAGCTGGATACGAGAAACTCAAGGTTACCTGAAGAATATGGCGGGCGTGAGCAAGGTCGTGGCAACTCCTTTGCGTGACGAGCTGGGCCAGGCCTGGCGTAAAATGAGCCGGTTTATTATGTGGCCTTCCATTGTTTTCCTCACCCTCGTTATGGGGCTTGTGGTAGGTAATACGGTTCGCCTCAATATGCTAAACCGCGCTAATGAAGTGGAAATTTTGCAGATGATTGGGGCTTATCCTTGGTATATTCGCTTCCCGATGATGGTGAATGGTGGGTTGCAAGGACTCATAGGCGGGGCCATAGCCCTTGTCATGTTGGCTCTCATCCATACCCAGTTGCGTGACGCTTTGAATTTTCCGCCCCTTATGATGGAAGTGCAGTTTTTGCCCATGGGGATATGCCTCAGCCTTGTGTTGGTGCCTGCTTTTATGGGTATGCTGGCAAGCTGGCTGGCTGTGCGCGAACATTAACAGAGGGTAGCAGTAGAAAAATAGCCAGTCGCAAAAAACTCGCTTCACAGCGATAGCGAGATGAAGATAAGGCAAAGAGTCCGTGAGCATTCGTTCATGGGCTCTTTTTTGTAAGCAGTTGAGGGGAAAAAGAATATGAGAAGCTGTCCTTATCTGCCCTGTCCACTAAATCCATCCTGAGGATGCAAGGAAATCATTTCCTTGCCAGGGGGTATGGGGGACGCTGTCCCCCAAGAGTCTATAACAAAAAGGGAAGGCAAAGCCTTCCCTTTTGTATTCCAATGCTTCACGCTTTTTATCGCTTGAGCAATACATAAACAGCGCCCTTGGTATCAAGGTGCCCAGCCAGAAATTCGGCTTCTTCACCGGGGCCAAAGAACACGTCGATACGGTTGCGTTTAATGGCGCCTCCGGCGTCTTGGGAGAGCATGAGCCCTGTAAAGGGGCGGTAATGTGTGCCTTGGGTGTCGGGCAGTCCAGTCGCAAACATTATGGGTGTGCCGTGGGGAAGGACACGCTTATCCGTGGCAACGGTTACCCAAGGGGTAAGGGGACGAGCTGTAGCGCCTACGGGCCCTTTGCTCGACTCATAGAAGAACACGTAGCTTTTATTGAGGTCGAAAATTTCTGGAGCTTCGGCTGGGTGAGTGTCCAGATATCGCCTGATTTCCGGCATGGATACTTTGTCTTTGTCTATGAGCCCCCGCTCGGCCATTTTACGTCCGATGGCGGTATAACCACGGTTGTTTTTCGCGCCGTATAAGACGTGCGTCACGCTGCCGTCTTCAAAGAGGAGTCGCCCCGACCCTTGAATTTGCAGGAAGAAAGCATCAATTTCGCTGTCTACCCAAGCGATCTCAAGATTTTTGCCAGTCAGTGCGCCTTGTCTGTCGATTTGGTGACGGGTGTAGTAGCGCTTGCCTTTTTTCAGGTCAGAGGGTTTTCTGTAAATGGGATAGTAGTATTTGCTTGAGCGGGTTCGGCTGGCGCGAAGGGTCGGCTCATAATAGCCTGTAATGCCAAAGTCTGGGCCCACACGGTACCAGGTGTATTCGCTGGCTAGGATTTGGGGTTGTTTTTTCAGGCGGGGAATGTCTCTTTTGAGGCTGGCGAGGGTTTTGGTTATGTCGCCAAAGGTGGCCCTCAGGCCGGGTAAATTGAGAGCTACACCGCTTTGGGGGCGCTTGCTGGCATAGAGATAACTTTGTTCTAGGGCAAAATCTATCTCGTCCCATGAGGTTTTTTGCATTTGCGTGGGCAAGGTGCCAAGGACCTTAAGGGCGTCTTTTTCTGAGAGTTGGACTGTGCCGGAATGAGTCATGGGGTCAAAAAAGACCTTGGGCATGTAGCGGGTGCCGCCGGGAACTTCGTGTTCAACGATGAGCGTTGGAAGGGGCTGTTTAGCACATCCCCAGAGAAGTATTGAGGCGAGGAGCAAAAAGACCAAAAAAAGACGGTTGCCAAAGGGAGTTTGTTTCATAGCTATTTGTGGTAAAGTGTTTTGACAAAAGGGGCGAACTAATTGTAGAAGCAGAGAGTATAGATAGCATAAAATTATGTTATAGACTATATGTTTACCATGGCTTTTAAAGAATGCCGCAAGGAGCTGGGATGAGTGACAAACCTCTTGAGGGAACACGCGAGCACTGGTTTTCTCACCGTGTATCTTATGGTGAAACAGATACCATGGGTGTTTTGTATTACGGTGAGTATTTTCACATCTTTGAACGGGGCCGCAGTGATTTTATCCGCTCCATGGGTGTTTCTTATCAGGTGGTTGAAGAGCGAGGACTTTTTTTGCCTGTGCGTGAGGCCAAGTGCCGCTATCGTTTGCCCGCTCGTTATGATGACCTTGTGCAAATGCGTTTGTATATTAGCAGTTTCGGGAAAGCGTCCTTAAGTTTTGGCTATGATTTGTATGACGAAGCCAGGAAGGTACTCATGGCTACAGGCTTTACGCAACATGCCTGTGTGGATTCGACTGGTAAACCTGTGGCGGTTCCCTTGTGGTTTAAAGATATCTGCCACGGCAAGGGATTACCCCTGTAATATCGTCTGGAATGACGCGACCCCGGTATGGAGACAGTTATGGAAAATTTAGAACGCCGTTTGCATGAACGAATATGCATTGACGCGCCCGTTGTCTGCGAAATAACCATTAAGGGCCAAAAGGTGCCTGTTTTACTCAAGGATATAAGCAAGGGCGGCTTGCAGGTAGAAATTGGGCCGGGACGCGAATTTAACAAAGAATTATTGGGGTTAGAAATATCCCTGACAACTTTGCCTGACGAGCTGGCTATGCGCGCACCGGATGTTTCCGGTATGGTTTCTTGGCTGAGCGGAGAACGCCTCGGTATTCGCTTTCCCGAAGCTTTGCCCTTAAGCCATGAAGAGCTTGAAGATATTGTTCGTCGCTGTTGATTAACAACAAAAGCGGAAGGTAATAATTTTCTTTGCCGCATGGGGTGAATACCATGAGGTCGGCAAGTTATCGGATGGTTTCCCTTTGTGGGATAGTGTAAGAGCGTAGGCAGACAGTGATTGCCAGCGCTCTTTTTTGCTGTGAACGAGAAGGCTTTGGTTAGACACCCTGTCTTTTACTGAGACTGCTAAGCTTTTGCTAAGGTTGCTACGTTTTTACTTTGGCTGTCAGCCCATTGCCCAGAAACGGGTTGGGGCGTTTTTGTGGGGCAATGAAGCGGTATTGTTTGAGGGGCTTGATGGAAAGTCCCAGTGCCCGGGCTTAATGTCTGGGCTTAGTGTCCAGGCTTAATACCCAGGCTTAATGAGCAGGGTTTAGTGACCGGAGTAATCAAGCACGGAATTGAGGTCTCTGGCGGGCGAGGAGTGAAATTGTCCGTCTTGCCACTGGTGCCTTGTGAGGGTCCAAGCGTCCAAGTCCAAAACATCCAGCTTTCCTATACTTTCTGGCGAAAGGGTTTTAGTGAGCAGGTCGAGGGCATCGTCAACAGGAAACCAGATGCCTTCATAGCTGATATTTACCATGTCGTTGGTTCGATAAAACCATGACGAGTCCCCCACTATTTGTGGCTGGAGCGACGAGAGAGCCGTGTCCACACTTTGGTCGGTGGGGTGGAATGCCCCGTAAACCTTCATAAAAACCTGATACATGCTACACTATCCTTCTATTGTATTTGTCTTCTCATTTGCCGTCGTTCTCTCATGCCAGTCTGCTTCTTGCCACTATCTACTTTGCCAGTATCGCTTCTGCCTATGCCTGTTTTTCTCTACCGTCTTTGTCCTTGCTCTTGGTATCTCAGTTCTTAGTGTTTCTCCCTTAGTCTCCTTACCTTGGCTTCTTTGAGAGAAGTGGGAGGCAGTGTTTTAGGCTATATTCGTCTGCAGGGCGGTTTGGTTAGCGAGCTTGGTTGGTGGATTTGGTTAAGGGTAGATTTGGCTCAGGTTCCCTTCCCCATGTTGAGACCGATGTCAGGGCGTAGCCTTGTCAAGTAAAAAATCTTCGGCGGACGGTGAAGGAGCCTTAGAGGGGGAGGTTTTTTCAAAAGGCGCGGTGGCGTCATGCTGACAGAGTCCTTGTTCAAAGGCCCACTGGTAGCCTGAACAATCGCCAAGCAAACAGGCCTGGTTAAAATCCTGGCACATGGAGTCTGTTTTATTGCGGGGGAGGTAACTCGTGGCCCTGTGGAG
This sequence comes from uncultured Desulfovibrio sp., assembly GCA_964647835.1. Taxonomy (GTDB): domain Bacteria; phylum Desulfobacterota; class Desulfovibrionia; order Desulfovibrionales; family Desulfovibrionaceae; genus Frigididesulfovibrio. The sequence continues at coordinate 6,893 of CAZYJQ010000030.1, forward strand.
GAAAAAAATGGGATTGTGATTATCCAACTCTATGGCCTTTGTAAAGGCTTCGGTGGCGAGGGAGGGCAGTTGGAGTTGGAGGAATATTTCACCACGGGTATCGTAAAGATAGGCGTGATTTTTGGCAATAGCAACGGCGGTATCGCTGTGCTGCTGGGCCTGTTGGGGTCTTTTGAGCTGAAGCAAGACTTCGGCGAGGGCGCCTTGCACAAGGGCGTTGTGAGGAGCGAGGCGCTCAAGTTCGGTTAATTGTGCGAGGATATCTTGCGGGTTTTCCCACTGACCATTGTAATTTCGCAACATCTCCTGATATTTGAGCAAAGTAATAAGGATGTCGGCATGCTGAGTTGGCGTAGTCGGAGGCGACAAGGGAGGGGGTGATGGAGCAGGGCCTGAAGAAACGGTGCCAGCAGGTTTAGCGTTAGAACTATTGGCAGTCAGATAGTCATCAGCCAGATGACTGTCGGCAGAAGAATCAGCCGTGGTTGAAGCCCCTGCAGAAGGGCTTGTCGTTGTGAGGGGAGCATCGCTTTGGCTTTGCCCGCTATTCTTATGGGGGGCTATGGATGGCGATTTGACGGGGGAGGTATCTTCCTTAACGCGTGGCAGTTCTTCAGGGGTAGAATGAGGGGAAGATTTAAGGGAATAGAGGCTGGCCTTTTGGGCGCTATGGATGGCTCCGTAGCGCTCCATGAGAGTGCGATCTTGAAGGGAGGCCAACACTGCTTGGCGAAGGTCGGTAAATCGCGGAATAGCTTCCACCGTTCCCGCAACGGTTTTGGTGGTGGGGTCAACGAGGTGGGTGAAAGGAAAATCGTAAAGATAATAGATAAGGCCATTCACGTCCGGAGGGGAAAAGGTTGAGGTTACCGTGTTGATATATTGTATAATGGGTTCGTGGGCCAGTTGTCTCAAAAGGTTTGTATGAACTTCAAGTTGGGCTTGTGTTTGTGCTTGCGCCGTGCTCTGGGCTATGCTTATGAACCCGCCGTATGACTGTGAGACTTCGCTTGAAGAAAGTCTACCGGGTGGAAGCATATTGGGTGTGCGTTTATCTGGAGAGGATGTATTTGGCGAAATATGCGCGGGCGAGGACTTTTCGAGTGATGGCATGTTGGCTGGCACGAGGTTTTCTGCAGTGGCAGAAACTGGCAAGACAAGCAAGACCATGAGAAAAAGCAGAGAGTTAACGGCATTGTGTATTAATGGCATAGTAATTTAGGGTGTTAAGGGGTGAGGGCAGTTTGCCTTCTTTTCTTCGATTACAGCGCAGGGCAATATATATTGGCATTTTTTGAAAAAAGCTGATACGGTTACGCCTTGCTTAGGATAGCATACCTTAAAAAAGCATCAACTATCTACTTACATAATTACCCATTCTGGTATATAAGAAAAAAACTGCGAAAAGATATATACATTTTTTGTGGGGGACATGCAGGCAAGGTAGGGTTGGGCCAACGAAGAGAAAGAGGCTTCTTTCTTACAAAAAGCTTGACAAGATTTGCTTACTACTGCAAAGAGGTATATGTTTTACGGTATACTACTGTTGGTTGTATCCCGCGACCAATAAATACTAACCTTTATATGGAGAATGTATATGACCAAAGCTGAACTCGTTCAAAAAATTCATGCTAAGTCTGGCCTGGCTACTAAAGCCCAAACTGAATCTGCTCTCGATGCTCTCATCGACACCCTCGTAGACGCCATGAAAGCTGGTGACTCAGTAACTTTCACTGGTTTTGGCAGCTTTAAAGTAACCGATCGCGCCGCTCGCAAAGGCCGTAACCCCCGCACTGGTGAAGAGATTCATATCCCCGCCGGTAAAGCTGTTAAATTTACTCCTGGTAAAGCTCTGAAAGAAGCTGTGAAGTAAGTTACAGGTATTTTATAGCGCCAGCCCCTCGGGGTTGGCGTTTTTTTTGTTTTAGGGACTGGTTTATTGCCATACATCAAAAATAGATGCTTACCTCCCCCTCCATAGGCCAATGACAGATTCCGAATTTAAGGGCGGATGAGGCTCTAGTCGCCCCTTTTGTCGCCCGTCAAGTAATGCGGGATTCATTGGGCTCATTCAGGGTGTTCGTATGTAATGCTGTGGCTCAGACAAGTAAAACACTCTTTTGCAAGGCTTTGGGGGCCTTGTAAAAGAGTGTTTTCGTGAGATGAAGAGCCAAAAAGAGTATCACTGGCGCGCGATAATACCTTTGGCGGTTTTTATTTGCTTGAATCGATGATGGTTCCTTTGCCAGCGTAAACGGAATTAAGCACACGCTTTTGAAAGTCTGTGGAGCTTTTCATGGCTTCGTCCACATCATACCCTTTCTTTTTAGTGCCAAGTTTAGTGAATTGTCCAGAATTGAGGGTATCCAAGGTGCCTGTAATAATATTGGAATCAATCTTGGCTTTGGTTACAGCCAGACTGTCCGAAGGACTAAAATCTTTCATGCTCTACTCCTTTAGTGGATAATGAAGGTCTTCCTCTCTACGTATCGGCTGGGCGAGGTGAAACATTAGGGGAAGAAATGAGGGAACAGGAAAGGAGGAAAGTATTTAGAAGGAGGAGAGCGGGGAGATAGGGGGTGCCTCGATACCTATGAAGGGGTTGCTTCTTGCTGGGGATAAGGAGAATTGCCGCCTTGCCTGAGCTGTCATTAGACTGGAGCAGGGACGGTTTGGAGGTGATTTATGGCTCCTCGCGCATGATGCCTTGCTCAAGGGTACAAAAGCGGGTGCAAAAATTGTCTAAAAAGCTTGTGTCGTGGGAGATGACAAGGGTGGTTAAGTGAAATTTGGCTAAAATTTCAATGAGCTTTTGGCGTGAGTCGGGGTCAAGGTCATTGGTGGGTTCATCTAAAAACAGGAGTTGCGGTCGCATTGCCAGAATGCTGGCGAGGGCGACCATTTTTTTCTCACCGCCCGATAAATAGTTGCCGTTGAATGCAGCGAATTGCTCGAGGCCAAGGCTCGTGAGGGTTTCTAAGGCGAGAGCTTTGGATTCTTCTGAGGATTTCCCGCTGTTATAGGGGCCAAAGGCCACATCTTCGAGGATGGTTGGGCAAAAAAGCATATCGTCCGCGTTTTGGAGAAGGTAGCCTAATGATCGACGGGCCACGGCGAAGCTTTTTTCAGTATCGCACAAGAGGCCGCAGAGCTGAACGGAGCCTGCGTCGGGAACAATAAGACCCGAAGCGATATGGAGCAAGGTGCTTTTCCCAGAGCCGTTACTCCCTAAAAGACCCACCGCTTCCCCTTCGTTCACTTGAAGGGAGACGTTATGAAGTATATGACCTTTATGGCTTGGTCTGTTGGGGTAGCTGTAGCTGACGCCTTCAAGGTGTAAAAGGGGCATACAATCCGCTTTGACTAGAGGTTAGAGGATGAAATCACAGCAAAGCAAGCTCAGGGAAATGGCGGCTACGCCGCCAAAAAGGAGAAAACCACGTTCATTATAAGGAATTTTAGGCGGAAGCGCCAGCAAGGGGTAGCGGCCTGAGAAACCGCGTAAGCGCATGGCTTTGTTGACACGTTGGGAGCGTTGCCATGAGCGCACAAGTAACATGGCCACAAGGTAGGCCGTTGTTTTGTAGGTGGCAAATGATTTTGTTGGGACAAAACAACGCAATTTCGCCGCGGCTACTATCTTGTCATATTCGCGTTGCATTTGTGAGAGATTGGCATAGGTGAGGAGGACGAGGGTAACGAGTTTTTCGGGAAGGCGAAGGGTGAGTAGTCCCCTGCAGGATTCGCTGGGTGTGGATGTTCCCACAAAAGCGAGGAGCAAAAGGGCCACGGCGTTGCCTTTGAGGGTAATGAGCGCCGCAAGCTTGACCCCTGATAAGGAGAGGCTGAGGGCGCCCGAAGAAAAATTGAGGGGTAAAAGAAACCACAGAAAAATAAAGAAAAAGTTGATTGGGAGGAGCTTTCGCAGGAGCCATGTAAGAGAAAGACGGCCTGCCATGGCGAAACTAAAAGCTATGACGCAAGAGGCGAGAGCGAGACTAGGGTGGGTGAGCAGGCTCACGCAGAGGGCAAAGATAAAGGTTGCCGCCAGTTTGACGGCAGGACTAAAGACGGTCAGAGGCGATTGCGCCAGAGGAGGGTTGTCAGAGGGAGAGTTGCCAAGAGAAGGGTTACCAGAAGGAGAGTTGGCAAGGGGAGAGGCCAACTCGTTCACGTCATGAGTCTTATGCTCTGAAAGCGTATTCCCAAAAATTTTACAACTAGAAGAAATATTCCCAGAAGAGCTGTCCTTGGGGGCATCGCCATCAGGTGATTCGAGAATCCCGTTATGAGAGGAGGCTTGTTTAAGACGCATGGCGGGTTTCTTGAGAAAAAGACAAGAGTTCAGGCATGGCTTTGGTTAAAAATCCGACTATGACTACGGTGAGGGCACCTTCTATAACCATAATGGGAATATGAGCCATAAAGACGACCGCCGCTGAGGCGAGGAAATCTTCTCCTGAAAAAGCAAGCGCCAAAGAAAAGAGGAGGGCGCTTAAGAGGACGGCTCCGCCCCCGCAAAGAAAGGAACCTATGACGCGAGTTGAAGGGGAGCGCATAAGGGGCCCTAGCAAAATTCCGCAAAAAACCGCCGGAAGACCCATGACACAGGCGTTAACGCCCAGCACGA
>CAZYJQ010000030.1:11622-16822 GCA_964647835.1 uncultured Desulfovibrio sp.
ATTCCGCAAAAAACCGCCGGAAGACCCATGACACAGGCGTTAACGCCCAGCACGAAAAGACCACCGTATTGGAAGAGCAGGGCTTGCAGAAAAAGAGCCACGGCAATGGCGGGGAAAGCCGCCCAGCCAAGAACCGCCCCCATGAGCCCGTTCATAATAAGGTGAACGCTTGAGGGGCCAAGGGGCACATGGATAAGGGAGGCCACAAAAAAAGCGGATGAGACAACGCCCACGCTCATAAGGTGTTCCCAAGGAAGCTTGCGCAGTGAATAGGCCAGACTCGCCGTTGCGACAACGACCCCAGTCAGGAGAACAGGGCCAGATAAAACGCCTTCGGATATATGCATATTATCCCCTTCTTCTTTGAGAGAACCAAAAGCCTAAAGCGCCTAAGCCCATTAACCAACCAATGCCGCCCACTATCTCCTTGAGGCCCGGCGTTGTGTCTTCAAGCTTTTCAGCCAGATAGTGACGCATGGGGCTAAGCTGTTTTTGAAGCTCATCACGCACAATGGCGCGTATGGCCTCTGTCGATGCTGTTTCGTGAGAGGCAGTACCCTTTGCTATGGGCTCATCCCTTGGGTCTTGTTCAGCTCGTTTATCTTGTCCCCCTTGTCCAGAGTCTTCGGAGTCTCCAGCGTGCCCACTGTGTCCGCCTTGTTTGTCTTGTTCAGCGAGTGCCCCTTGGGCGCTGTCATGCGCGCGTGTCGTTGCCTGAGTGCCGTTCGCTTGGCTTGGCGCAGGTGCGCCTGTGTCAGGCAGGTTTGATTCAATCAGGCCCGCTTTAAGGGTGTTGGCCTCGCCTTGGTGTAAGATGGGATGGGTGGATGTGGTCTTTACGGGGGGGGCGGCCTTAAGAGCTTCCACAGCCTCGGCTACGTCGCTTTCTTCAAGGGTGAATTTTCCCTTGTGGCCGGGCCCGGCATGAATTTCAAAAAACAAGGTTTGCGACTTCGTTGGTGGTGCGAAGCAATAGAGGCCGTCTTCTCCGGTGAAACCCCTATCAAGAATTTCACCGGAGGCATCAAGCATATGGACTTCGCCGCCACGAACCTTGCTTTTTTGGGTAAAATAGCTTTCCGTGCAGATTTGAGGCCCGTCTGCCCAAGCAAAAATATAGACGCTATGGGCAAGGGCGGCTTTGGGAACGCTTAAAAGGACGAGAGTCCACAGAAAAAACGCGATGGAATTTTTCATAATACATGCAAAGGTGGGTAAAGGTTATTTTTGGAGGGCTTCGGCAGGAAGCAGAGGGTGAAAGTAGGTCCAGATAACAGCCCCGAGCTCGACAGGTTTAGGCTTTCCATCCATTTCAATGGGCTTATCGCCTTCTAGGAGGGCGGCGAATCCCCACCAGCCAGAACGGGGGGCGGAAAAACTAAAAATTCCGTTGTCGTCGGCCTTAACGGTTTGGGTGATCATACTTTCATAAGGCGCTACGCCAGCTTTTTTTTCACCGGGGTACCATTCAACCTCAACGGTGGCATCGGGGACAGCCTTGCCGTTTTGCAAAACCTTTCCTTGAAAAATATTGCCTTGGTAAAGGGCGTTAGGGTCGCTTAAGGGAACAATTTCCGCTTGAAGCCCCAAAGGCTTATCCCAATCTTCCCCGCCGCCAAAGGCGCTGACAGAGGCTTTGGTAATGTGGACAATAAAGCAGTCTTCTTCTTTCTCATAGTAGGGCTTTGGCTCCATCACAAAGGTATAAAGCCCGGGGCGTTTGACCGCATATTGACTGCTCCAGGTGGTAAAAGTCTGCTCTTTTTTCTCTTGTAGGTTAGCTAATAAGCTTTCACTTTTGCCATTGACAAAAACCTGAAAGTTGGTGGGTTTTTCAAGGTTCATTCCTTTATTCTCAAAGGGATGCCAAAATTTGAGGGAAAGCGTAAGGGCAGATTCTTTCGATTCCATAACAGTGGATTTTGAGGGGATAACCATGCCAAAGTGGGCGAAGGCGGTTTGTGAGACAAATATCCCAAAACAGAGAGCCAAGGCAAAAAGAGTTCTTTTGTTCATGCTGTTTTCCTTATTCATTATGGCAGGCCTTATGGGGGCTGGTATTACCTGATTGTGCCGGCTTGTGAGTTGGGTAGGGTAATAGTTTCTACCGACAGTTAATCCTGAATTAGTTATTGGGCAAGGAGTGATTATTTTACAGGAAAAAGCAGCACAGCGCGGAAACTTTCTTCATCATAGTCAGCGGTTTTATGAGGCAAAGTAACAGCCACCCTCACGGCCCAGAGTCCTGAAGCAGAAATTTTAACAACACCTTGACCATGGGAAACAGGCGCGGCGCTATAAGCCCATGCGCTTGGGGTGTCGGTAAATCCGTCATAAGTGGCTTCAATGGTGTCAAAGGCCGCTGGCTTGCCGTCCAGAAGAACCTTAAAGCGCAGCTCATCGCCCACTTGCGCCGTGAGGGGGTTTGTCACAGGAACAATTTCAAGCTTATGACCCATAACTTTGTCAAAACCGGTTGTATTGCCGTCAACGGGAAGAAGGAGTTTGGTAAATTTCGCATAGTTGGTGGCACTGATAGCGTCTTTATGCACAGTGCGACCACCGTCAAAACCGCCCTTGGGGGTTTCGCTCCAAATCATCGGCAGGCGCTGGCCTTCGATAATGGCGGCGCTCCCGCCTTTAAGGGTGACAAAACCGTCTTGGGTAAGCCACGCTTCGTTAGGGGTAAGGGCAATGGTCTTTCCGTCATAGTTGAGCTTCACCGTTTTAGGATCTTCAATTTCTTCGCCCTTAATAAAGGTATGGGTCGAATGAACCGCCAAGGGGAGTTTTTGATCCGCTTTATAGGTTCCCCACTGTTCAGGGATAATGAAAAATTCATGGGCAATGGCGCTTCCAGTCATGCCCAAAAAAAGACAACCCACACAGATTAAACGAATAAATGACTTCATACATCCTCCCTTACAAATTGCAAGTAACACGTTTTTAGAATTGGTAACACTACTATGACTGAAAGCTTTCTAAAGTCAATGAATGATTATGCGAAAAAAGGTTGGTTCTGTATTTTTTTCTTGGTGTAGAACATGATTACGATGTCGTTTTTTACGATGTGGACACAAAAAACCGGCACCGCCCAAAGGCGGTGCCGGTGATAGTGAGTTTGGCTTAACTTGGTAAGCCAGTGGAGTCAGTCCAAAGGAGTTAGCCCAAAGGAATCAAGGCAGATGAAGCTAACCAGATAAAGTTAACCTGGCGAAGCTAACCCGACCAGGCTAACCCGGCGGGGCAAAGACAAGAGAAGGGTTAGCCTTCTTCTTTTTCTTTTTGCTTTTCAAGGATAGCTTCGACCACGGCTTCTTCTTTTTCCTGTTCCGTGGCGTTGGGCTTCATCTTTTTCATCTTGGGTTTGCATTTAAACTCAAGATAGGTCGGTTCTGTCATGGGCCCTTCGTAGACGTTGGTCATAATAATGCAACCCGTGGGGCAGACTTCGGCGCAAATGCCGCAGTGAACGCAGGCCATGAGGTCTTGCGCCCAAAGACCTGTCTCTGGCTCCACCCGTAAGCATTGGGTGGGGCATTTTAAGCTGCACGCCCGGCACATAATACATTTGTCGATGACAAATTTGAACTTGCCGCGAAAGCCTTCGGCGAGAACGCGCTGTTCAAAGGGGTGGCAACGGGTAGAGTATTTATTAACCAAGTTTTTGGCAATGGTTTTGAGCATCAGCATAGTTCTAGTGCCTCCTTACCGTTCCGTGCAACTAATGCAGGGGTCAATGGTCAGTGTTACCACGGGCACGTCCGCGAGGTCGATGCCGGGCAACATGGCCAACAGTGGCGGAATATTCGCAAATGTCGGGGTGCGGATGCGAACCCGCTCGGGGTTCATGGTGCCATCGCACTTTACATAATAAAACAGTTCGCCGCGCGCTTGTTCAACGCGGGTGGTAATTTCGCCTTCGGGCTTGCCCCGTACTTTTACAGACAAGTCGCCGTTGGGTATTTTGTTGATACAGCCACGAATGAGCTCAATGGACTGGAATACTTCGCGGAAACGAACTTTGGTTCTGGCGTAACAGTCGCCGTCGGTTTCCACCATGGGTTCAAAATCCAGCTCGCCATAGATTTCATAGCCGGTCATGCGCACGTCCTGAGCCCAGCCGCTGGCGCGCAAAACAGCGCCCACAGCCCCAAGTTCATGGGCTTGTTCTTTGGTGAGGATGCCTTTGCCCACGGTGCGTTCTTTAATGGTGTAATCGTTCATCATGGTGTCATAAAGGGGCTTGAGTTCCGCTTCAATAATCTTGAGCTCGGACAAAATCTCTTGCACCTGCTGGGGAGAGAGGTCACGGCGAACGCCGCCCATGATGTTGACAGAGATAATAATACGGTTGCCCGCGGTATTTTCGCATATTTCAAGGATGCGCTCGCGCACGCGCCACAGAGCCATAAACATGCTCTCAAAGCCCATGCCGTCGGCAAAAAGCCCGAGCCACAAGAGGTGGCTGTGCATGCGGTGTAACTCTGCCCAAATGACGCGCAAAAACTTGGCTCGGCGGGGGATTTCAATGCCCATGAGGCCTTCGATGGCGTGGCAGTAGCACATGGCGTGCATGCAGGAACAAATGCCACATACTCGCTCAACGATATAAATCATCTGGTTATAATCGCGGCGGGTGGCGAGGCCTTCAAGACCACGGTGAATATAGCCAAGGGCAGGAATCGCTTCCACGACCTGCTCGTCTTCTAGCACAAGCTTTAAGTGCAGGGGCTCTGGCAAAACAGGGTGCTGAGGCCCGAAGGGGATAATGGTACGTTGTTGCATATTACACCTCACACTTAAGCTTGGTAAAGGTGGAGATTTTACAGAATGGGGCAGTCAAAGGGTCGCCTGCTTCTTCAAGATAAAGCGTACGGTTAAAGTCGAGAACCAAGTCGGTATATTCAATGCCGAAAAGGTCGCGGTTTTCGTTTTCAACCAGCATGGCGCAAAAATACACGTCCGAGATACTGGGAACAGGGGTGCCCCTCGGGCAGGTTGCCCTAAAGCTGAGTTCTTCCAGTTCTCTGTCATAGTGATAAATATGATCAAACCCCTTGTCGCCAAGGTCAACAACCGTGCTGCCGATGAGACGATAGCCGCGGGTGCGCATTTCTTGCGCTGTTGAGTGGATGGCATCCAAAGGAATTTCTGTTGCTTCAAACATAGAGGTCTCCTTTATCTGGAGCAAAAGTTA
>CAZYJQ010000031.1:0-16074 GCA_964647835.1 uncultured Desulfovibrio sp.
ACTGAGATGTTCAAGTTTAACAGAGGTGACTACCTGTAGTTCTCGTGTCTTTCCGTGACACAAAAGAGGCAATACCGTGTATTGCCTCTTTGCTTTTTAGGGTCTGCCCTGTTGAGCATTGAGGGACGCCCCCTGCCTTGAGATAGACTGGGCTCTGTAAAATCCCTTTGTAAAAAACGCGATAATATTTTGGTGTGGAGAGCGCCAGTGAGGATTCTTTTGGGGATAAGGCTATGAGATGGTAAACGCTGAGATGGTAAGCTATGAGATGCCAAAAGAGGGCTAGATAAAGAAATGAGATAGGAGTGCTGTGGGGGGGAGGTATAGGGAGAGCGAGTCAAGCAGAGCACGGAAAAGAGCCAACCTGGCTCTTTATGCCTTAACCTCATCCTCCGCCTGAAAACATGCGGAAGAGCAGCCAGACAAGGACTGCCGCAATAAAAATTTTAATAAGAAGGCTCATGGTGTTTCCTCCGAGCTAAGGTAATAAGTACGTAAAACTCTGGTGAAGGGCCAAAGGGGCGAAAGAGCAGGTAGGTGCCGAAAAACTCTGCGCCCACTGTGTTCGATTCCTGACCCTATTACCATGGTTCATCAAGGCAGAGCAAGGCCTGAGCCTGCCTTTGAAATTGGTATTGGAGGTGTCCGTAACCTCGCCCCTAAGGTTTTTCCGTGAATTTGTCTTCGAAATTTATCTTATGTATTTCTTTCCGCTTTTGCGGGAGATCGCAGGAATTTCGCCTACCATTTAGGCTTTTTGCGCTGTGAGGGAGTTTAAATAAAGCGGGAGGGGATGAGGTTTTGGGCCATAACGAGGGCAGAGGTTTTTTGTTAAAAAGAGTAGCCCAGCGTAATGGAGCCAAAATTTTGGGCGGTGTCTTGCCCATGAAATTCAAGGGTTCGGTAGACATGACTGAAGGTAAGAGAAAAGTCGTATAGATAGGCCCCGATCCCCCAGTTAAATTCGCCCACAAAGGGAAATTTATCAACGCTATGACTCTTTTTCCAGAGGTTGCCGTCCAAAAAGGTATTATGCCCCACAGCGGTGCCTTCGACTCCTGCAAACACATAGATTCCCGTGGAGTTTTTAATGGTATCGCGCACATGGAACTCATCTTTATAGGCAGGGGCGAGGATGCCTGCGCCTGGCCTGATGGTGGAAGAACCAAAGTCTGGCGGCAGGTTCCAGCCAAAGCGAACTTCGCCCCCCAAAGAGGCTTGGGTGAAGGGCGTACCCACGGAAACAGCCATGCGGGGGAGGGCGTCCCAGCCCCAACCTACGCCGGGAGAGTCGGCGTTGAGCCGCCATACGCGCGACCAGGTAAGCATGGCCACGGGTTCGTCTTTGAGTTGGTGGCTCCAGCCCTTAGCCGTATCAAAGTCACGCATGCGGTGCACTTCGTTTTGAGCCTGTTCGCTCAAGGCGCTCGGCCCCACAATGCCCGCCGCAAGTTCAAGAGTGTCTAAGCGATTTTTCTTCTTAGCGTGGAGGCCGAGGGTTCCATAAAGATAGCCTGAGTAGGGCCTGTCGTCTTTTTGCAGGGTCGTGATATCGGTGTTTTCAGGGGTATAGATGTGTTGTCCAAGGCCAAAGGAAAGGTTGTATTGAATGGCGTCGTCGGTTCCGGGAAAGGGAATTTCATGGAAGAGATGACCAAGGTTTTCCGGCAGAATGCCGCTGTTGGCGAACGTGGCTAAGTCGGGGCTGATAACCCGCAATTGAACAGCGTTGGTGTAGTACCTGTCTTCGCCATAAAACAGATCGTTTTCAAAATAGAGGAGGACTGTCCAAGCCTCACGAAGCTCTTGCGCTCGACTTTTGGGTGTGTTTTTTTGACCCGTAACGGGAAGCGTCACCGCAGGTGTAAGCTCGGCAGAGGTAGCCATGGCAGGTGCTGTGACGGCTGTCAGGGCTAAGACCGACACAGTCGTCACAAAGAGTGCTAAGGCTATGGCGCGGAAGGATAGAGGCATATTCCCTCGGGTGGGGTTAAAACAGGTGTAAGGGGCAGTTCATGCGTTGCTGAAAAGACGCTCATTGCCCACGTCCTAGGCACCAATTTGTTATGCGCATTTGGGACATGAGCGTACAAATACTTGCCGCGGGCAAAAAGGGTATGCCTCTAGTCTACGTAGGGCTTGCTATACAGGTTCGGCAATGACGAAATTGTCGATGAGGCGTGTTTTGCCAAAAAAAACAGCCAGCGCCACCAGCGTAGGGCCTGTGACTGTAGTAATTGTTTGCATGGAGGAAGCATCGACAACCTCAATGTAGTCCACCTGCGCCAGCGGTTCCTTGGCGATGATATCGTGCATGATTTTTTTGATTGTTTGAGCTTCGGTAATGTTCTGTTCGCGAACGAGGCGCTGGCCTTCAAAAACAGCGTGGCTTACTACCTGCGCGGCTTGAAGTTCTGTTTCGTTCAAATAAGCGTTACGCGAGCTTTTCGCAAGGCCGTTTTCTTCCCTGACGGTGGAGCATGAGACCACCTCCACATCCATGTTTAAATCACGAACCATCCGCGCCACAACGGCCACTTGCTGGGCGTCTTTTTGCCCAAAATAGGCTTTGTGGGGTTTGATAATGTTGAAGAGTTTCCCCACAACGGTGCAAACGCCTCGAAAGTGGGCTGGACGGCTTTTACCGCAGAGTTCTTCGGTTACGGTATGCATGTCGATGTAGGAACAGAACCCGTCGGGGTACATCTCTTCGGGGGTTGGGGAAAAAATCATATCCACGGGAACGCTTTGGCAGGCTTTGGCGTCGGCTTCAAAGTCTCTTGGGTAGGTGGCGAAATCCTCTTGGGGGCCAAACTGCATGGGGTTCACAAAAATACTGGTAATAACCCTGTCGTTTTCAAGGCGCGCTTTTCGCATTAAGCTTAAATGCCCTTCATGTAAAAAACCCATGGTGGGAACAAGCCCAATTGTTTGCCCTTGGGCTTGCCATGTTTTAATAAGACTTTGGGCCTCGTGAATGGTGTGCAGTATTTTCATGGTGTTTTCCCGTATAAGTATGGCGTGTTTACGCCTAAAATTGATTAAGGGTTTTGCTATTGGCTACGCTCGTGCCCAGTCCTTACTTTCCTGTATGGAGTAAGGGTGTGCCTGTCTTGAACTGGTCGATAGTGCAGTATGGTGGCTTTATAGCGCTCGTTATGAGTGATTGGACTCAAATACTAGCTCTCAATTTCCACAACAATATTGACCACGGTGGCGTCAATGCCCTGCAGGCGCAGGGGGGCTGTGAAGGCTGAAACAAGTTTTTTGTCCATGATGGGCTGGGGGTTATAGTCCTCATAGACCAGTATGGTTCTTTGGCTAAAACGCTTGGGGTTTAACAGGGCGTGGTGGGTTGCGAAGCCGTTTGTGGCGCCAATCCCCATATTTTCAATGGAGAGCGTGTCGATGGCGACGGCTTTGACCTTGGGGAGTTCGGCGCGAATAAATTCAGCGCCTTCAGGCGAAAGAGCGGGAAAATCCGTACAATAGCGCTCAAAGTTTTTTGCTCTGAACCGCCAGTGGCCCGTATTGAAAAAAAGGATATCAGCTTCATAAAGAGCTTGTCCGCCGGCTTGTTGTATTTCATCCACACTGATGAGGTGGTTGGGGGTTCCCAAGGTGGTAAGCATGAGGGGGGTTTTATAGATAAAATCGCCGATGGGAATGGCGTCAATGCTTGGGGCACCTTCAACATAATGGCAAGGAGCGTCCACATGAGTTCCCGCATGGGTGTAAATACTTAGGACACTCCCGTTCCAGGCGTCGCCCTTGCTAATTTGTTCGCGCGGAGCCACGCTCACTTCGGGCAATCCCGGGTACACAGGCATCCCGGGGTAAATGGGGTAACCAACTTCAACGTATTGAGACATGGGGGGCTCCCTTGCATATATTTATGATGCTTTATTGTGCGGTTTGGCGCTTGTTTTACGTGATTAGCTCTCGTCCTTGGTGGGGCCTTGGCGCTCGATTTAAGAAGTCACCAAAAAATCTTCACTATCAAGAAGGATGGTGACAGGACCCCAGTTGGTGAGGTGGATATCCATATCCGCCCCAAAAATTCCGGTTTGGAGGCGATTGCCAAGGCGCCCGCGTAGGTTCTCAACCAACTTGTCGTAGGCTTTTTCGGCCTTTTCGGCAGGGGCTGAGGTATGGAAGGAAGGGCGTCTTCCCTTGCGACAATCCGCATATAAGGTGAATTGGGAAACGAGCAGGATATGCCCTTCAATGCTGTCGAGGTCGAGGTTCATTTTCCCTTCTGCATCAGAAAAAACTCGCAAGCCGAGGGCTTTATTTACTGTTTGCTCCCAAGCTTGCAAAGTAGCTTTGGAAGGTTCGGGGGTCATTTCTTCAGCGCTAAAGCCAACCAGAATAACAAAGCCGGGGCCTATTTCGGCATGGTGCTTTCCATCAACGTCAAGGCGGGCACTGCGAACCCGTTGCATTACAAACTTCATACTCATCCTTTTCGATATCTTCTTCTTGGAGGCTTTGAAATCTTCTTGCCAGTGAGAACGAACGTCTTGCGCTTAAAATTATTATACGAGAGCGTCGCTCCCGCTTCATACTCTTTTTACCCCGCTCATGGCAAGGGGAAGGGCCTTCCTTGTGAAATATAGGACGTTTTACGGCGGTACGTTTTTGGGCAGTACGTTTTCAAAGGGCAGGTTCTCGAGGCTCAGCCTTAGGGGCGTTGGCTCATGGTGATATAAAGCAGACCCATGAAAAAACCGCCAATGGTAAGGATAGCCGGAAGGGATTCGGCAAAGAACAGCGAAACAATTCCGGCGAGGGCGACGGGGCCAAGGGCATATTTTGAGATAAGGAGTTTTTTGGCGATGCTCAAGAAATAAGGGAAAAAGTCGCCTTGGCGGGGGGTGAAGGTTTTCTTAGCGTTATAATAGCAGTAGATAAGGAACAGTGCGTAAGCCAAAAGAAAAAGAGCAAAGGCCCGTGCCATATCCGTAAGGAAAATATCATTCATAGCGTTAGCTCCTTTGCTTGATGGTGCCCTTGCCCATGAGAGGTCGTTGCCCTTCCACCATAACGAGGGACGGGTCATGCATTGTCACAGGGCTTCACGGCTGTGGGCTATTAAAGCATAGTAAGAGTGGAGGGGCTATTGAAATTATATGCTTATGGTAAAAAATATTGTTGTGACCTTGGTTTCGCAGGGGAGGAGTATGAGTGCCAGAGCTGTGTTTTTTAGGAACTTTAAAAGTACCACTGGAAGCTTGGCGAAAAAAACTCGAAAATAGCTTCATGGACAGGGTTTTACAAGAGTTTTTGGTGACAGTTCTTTGGGGGCGCTATGATAACGAAAATTTAGTCAGGAGAAAAAAGCCCCCTTGCGGGGGCTAGGAATGAGGTCATTTTCACGGTTTTGTTGAAGGGTTCCCAAGGAAATCGTTTCTATGGGTAGAGTATATGGGTATGAGCTCATTGGGAAATTACTTCGAGCCTATATCTCATACAGCCGTGAATGAGAGCCTCGCGTGTTCATCTATAAGACCGTGTCAAATTTACGCCGCTTATTTCATTGGTTACGTTTTAAGGCCGTCTTATTTGGGCGTGTAGGTAAGGAAAACAGGGACGGGCGAGACTTGGGTTACATTTCTGCTGACACTGCCTAAAACAGCGTCGAGCACCCTGCCAAGGCCACGCGAACCCATAACAATAACATCGCACTGCAGCTCTACGGCTGTGCTTACGATAAGCTCGGCGGGGTCGCCTATTTTGTTATAGGTCTTAAAGGGCTTTTTTGCTGAGGTCACTTGATTTTGAGCAATACCAAGAACACGATCAGCGTCACGTTGGCTGTCTTTTTTTATCTGCTCGCGCTGGGCATCGGTTATGAGAGGCGGGAAGGAGGGGGTGCAGTAAAGCAGGTGAAGGGTAGAATCGCCGGGCATTGAGTTGAGGAGTTGCAATGCGAGCTGACAAGCCAACAAGGAACACTTAGAACCATCTACAGCAACAAGGATATTTTTATAATGCATAAGTACCTCCACGGTTTAAGCCTTACAAAAATGAACTGTTCTGGGCGTATCTAAAATATATTCCAATTAGCATGTGAAATCCATTGCAAAATAGGAGTTTTTTTTGAGGGGCTTATTTCAAGCCCAGAAATAATGAATCTTCAGGTCTGCGCATGTGTCCCCTTAAAGCAAAGGGATATTGCTGAACCGCTTGCATTGTCCTTTGTTTCGGCCCATGGTGAAGAATCTTAATGGGCTTTTGGGGCCCATAAGCGTGATGTGTTCCATTGTGAACTTTGTGGTGAATTTTGCGGTGACCCTAAGGTAGGTAGGCCTGTCTCTAACAGGCTTTTACAAAATTGAAGGGATTTAGACCGGGCCCATCCGGTCAAGAAAGGTTCTCGGCATAGGGTTATTTTTGTAAGGTGGCTTTGGATTCAATGCTCGCGCCACGATAGTTCAAGGGCATGGCAGGCAGATGGAGAACCCATGAAAACGCAGGAGCAGAGGAAGTGAGGTAAAGCATGAAATTGACAGTTTTGGTAGACAATAATACTGCCATTGACCAGTATTTTTGGGGGGAACCCGGAGCAAGTTACTATATTGAGGATGGGGGCAAGAGAATACTCTTGGATGTGGGTTACTCTGATGTGTGCGTTAAAAATGCGCGCAAAATGGGTATTGACCTGCAAAAACTTGATAGTATCGCTATTTCGCACGGGCATGATGACCACACTCGAGGTCTTCAATTTCTAAGGAATGATATTTCCTTGGCGAATATTACCTTAGTTGCCCACCCAGATGCTTTTTATCCAAAGCAAAACAAGGAAGGCCTCAATGTCGGTTCGCCGCTGTCTGAGCACGACTTACGGGGCATGTGCCAGCTGAGACTGAGCAAGCAACCGCTCAAGCTGAGTGAAAAGATAACTTTTTTAGGTGAAATTCCGTCTTCAAATTCTTTTGAACAACGGAAAAGCATGGGGTTTTATGATTGTGGCGAAGGGCTTGCGCCTGATTCTATGCTTGACGATACGGCCCTTGTTTATGCAGGGGAAGAAGGGCTATTTATTATCACGGGCTGTTCGCACAGCGGTATCTGCAATATCATTGAATACGCCACACAGGTTTGCGGTGATGACAGAGTGAGCGGGGTCATTGGCGGGTTTCACCTCTTTGAAGTCAATGAGCAGGTGGAGAAAACCATAGCCTACTTCAGCGCCAAAAAGATTCAAAGACTGTACCCATGCCACTGTGTATCCTTTGCCGTCAAAGCCGCCATGCACGCGGTAATACCCCTTGAGGAAGTAGCCGTTGGTATGACCCTTGAGGTTCCCTAGCAACTCGCTGTTTTTTTGAATGTGCTTTCTTTGTATTCGTGTCATCGCTAAGATGTCAGTGGCTTTAAAGGGGAAGCACCTTTATGCCTAGATTGCTGAGAAGCTCTACTCGCTTCATGCGTATCTCAGAGGTAAACTGACAGGCGAGCATCTACAATGCCCCAATACTTGGGCTCTATCCAGTGTAAACGGGTAGGTGCTCTTGGAGGTTTGTGAAGGGGAAGGTGACAAAACAGCCAAAGGGCAGGTTCACAAAGGTGTCCTGCCCTTCTTTTTTGGGGTGAGGGAAGATTTTTGTGACTGAAAGCTTAGTTTGCGGAGCCAGTTTGCTCCACAACAAGCTCAATGCCGTCCTCATAATAGTAAATAGGAAAGGTTTCAGGGCAGAATTCGCATTGCGCGTCTTCCACGGGAATATAAAGGGGGGTATTGCCTTTATGTGGTGCCAGATGGGCTGGCTGCGCTTCCGCCGTTACATGAACCTGTGTGTCTTTGCCACAGCCGGGGCAGTGAAGTATGCCTTTAAAATACGCTTTCATGGTGGGGTCTCCTGTTGTCTGGTTGTCTTGTGGCTAGGTATGAAGTTGTCGAAGTATAAAATTATATGCCCATTAAGGGGACTGGTTCTTTTAGCGCGTCCATGATGTAGGCTCAGTGGTTTTGTCTGCCAGTTACAGCCCTGTCCTCTTCACCTCAAAAGGGCCGTTTATGGCTTTAATATAGGGTTGTAGCACCTACGCAGAGGGGGTGTGAGGGAGAGAAATCCAAGGGGAGCAGGGGAGTTCAGGGGAGAGGGAAGGAGCAGGGAGACCAAAAAGAACTAAGAATAATCAGAGGGAAGCGTTGTCATCATCCTACGCATAGTATAGGGTCTAAATAAGACTTTTCAAGTCCGGTATGGAAGTATCTTGCCTAAGACTACTCTAACCCGTTTCCAAAAACTGTGACCAATATCATATATGCTGGCAAATTGTATTATTTGTTGAGGAAAATTTTGTCAGCATGACGACAGCGTTTCAGGTTTTTTGGGCAAGGCGGTTAAGGCGGTGTTTGGTGAGCCGTGTCAGATGAAACGTGAAGCAAGGCTTGCGTGGGAGGGGGGGTATGGTATAATTATAGCGCTTTAGAGCGAATTGCTATTCTTAGCCTTGTGTCTTTATGTTGGTGCCTCTGGGGTGCCATAAGGTGACCGATAAGCGTCTTCATTTAACTATGACAGAAGGCGGTTGTGAGGATTCGGTCTTTGAGGGTATGTACTTTTGTACGCCGTGATACAAATTTCTTTGGAAGATGAAAATAGTTGTTGTCCGTAAAATGGTTGAATATACCTTGGTGACAAGGAGGATGATATGAAGGCAAAAACATTTTTTTCGATGGAGTTTTTGAATGCAGAGGCGATTGTTGACTCTTTTACCGAGCAAGGTCTGGGGGAGGTTCCTGAATCTTCCCTTGGCGTTTTGTATTGTGAGTCGAGCATTGAGTATGAAGCCCTTGTTCAAAAACTCGCCCAGAAAGTTTCTTTCCCCATCATCGGGGGGACAACCATGGATTTCCCTGTGGAAAACCGAGGGGAAGATTACAGCGCTATTTTGATGGTAATCAGTAAAGAAAGCATGCGCTTTAGCGTGCAGGTATCTGATAGACTCGATGGCGTGAAACACACTGAACAGATGAACGAGTTATACGCTCAAGGGCGTTCGCAACTTGGTGAAGACCCTAAGCTCGTCATGATTTTTTTACCCCTCATGCCCCATGTTCGGGTGAGTAATTTCATTGACGATATCTTTGCTAGCGCCGGTGATATTCCTGTTTTTGGGGGCGTTTTAACCAATGACCTCATTAGTACTAAGCCCGCTGTTTTTTATGGGGGGGAGGTATACCGCGAGCACATGGTACTGCTTATGCTCGGTGGTGATATCAATCCCGTTTGCGCTTCAGCCAATCAGGTGACTCCCATGGTGGAGTATGCCCCTGTTGTTACCGAGGCCAAGGGGAACGAGGTCTTGCGGGTTGATTCGAGTACTTTTTGTGACTATATGCGGGAGGCGGGCATTCGCCCTGAAGACCGGGTCAGCGGCGTTGACGCCCTCATGCAATACGGGCCTATCCCCGTTATAGTTGATAACGCGGAGACGCCAGATACTGACGTGCCCGAGATACGTTGTATAAGTTACACAGACCTTGAACGAGGAAGCGCTATTTTTTCAGCTTCGGTTCAAGAAGGTTCGAAAATTTATATGAGTATTTTGCGTAAGCAGGACGTGGCGGATTCTGTCACGGATTGCTTGCGTAAGCTTGAAGAGCGCATGAAACCCGCCCAGCAGCAAGGGTATACATATTCCGCCTTCTTTTGCGTGACCTGTGTGGCTCGCTATTTTGTCCAGGTGGGAGGCACCGACGTAGAAGGGAAAATTTTGGCGGAGAATGTCCCCGCAGGGTGTGTGCCCATTGGCTACTATGCCTTTTGTGAAATCGGGCCTACTTATCGAACCACCGACCACGCCATGGAAAATAAATCGCATAGCGCTTCTATTACCATGTGCGCTTTCTAAAATGCCCTATACCCTCAACAAAAAGGCAGGTGCTTATCCTGCTTTTTTGTTGAGGGGGTAATAAAACCTTTTCGAGGACTTTCCTTAAAACATCCTCAAATCCCGCCTTAGCTTTCCCCCTGTTGTTATCCCCCCCATACCTTCCCGTATCTTTTGTGGCAGGGCATCTCGCTTATTGAAGATAATCTTGGTGCCCCCAAAAGCCCACACCTCGTCTTAGCGCGATCTCTGGCTTGAACTGCGGCCCTGCTGTCGCCTCAACCTAACGGCAATCCTAGCAAGAGCCCAAGTGGTGCAGTATGCGATTTTTTCCTCCGAAGTATTTAAAAAGGACTTGTCCATTCTGGCCTATTTTGACCGCCTTTTACGCTCATCAGTCTTTGGATTGCTTGTTAAGCAAACTTTTTGTCTATGGGCAATATACCAACGAGCCGTCTTTGCTCGCTCGTTCTCTCTTTGTATCGATACGTTTTTTTTTTCTTATAATTCAGATTGTTAGTTGTGGTTTGTCTTATTGTCCAGAGCTGGTGTTGACAGACAAAAGGAATAGGCATAGCTTAGTATCCGACATATGTCACAAACAAAAAATGAATGACCCGGGGCCCTCATAAGAAAATGTCGATTTAGTGAGAGGGTTCGGATGTCATGAGTTGGCGCGCGTTCTCAAAGAGTGCGGCGCTTAGGGAGAAAAAGATGGCGAGGCCGAAAAAGTGCCGCAAAGTATGTTGCTTGCCTGAAAGTATGTTCTTTGGCCCCCTTGCTAGCGCTCTAGACGAGTCGGCATGGGGCTATGGCGTGCGTTTGCATGTCGATGAATATGAGGCCATCAGGTTAATTGACTTTGAAGGATTAACGCAGGAGCAGTGCGCCGATAAAATGCACATTGCCCGCACGACGGTGCAGGGCATTTATGCCGAAGCGAGAAAAAAAATAGCTGACGCCATTGTCAATGGAAAGCGCATTATCATCGAGGGTGGGGATTACCACCTGTGTAACGGTAAGGGCGGTCATTGTGGCAAAAACTGTCAGCGAAAAAAGCAGGAAATACTAGCAAATCTTACCAAGGAGAGAAATACGATGCTTATTGCTATTCCCGTTGAAAGCGAAGATATGAACGAGGTTGTGTGCCCTTCTTTTGGGCGGGCCCCCTTCTTTTTATTGTATGATACCAGTGATGATACGAGTCGTTTCGTTAAAAACGGCGCGGCAGACGCTCAGGGAGGAGCGGGCATTAAGGCCGCTCAAATTGTAGCGGACCTCAAAGTCAACGCGGTTTTGACCCCCCGTTGTGGACAAAACGCCGCCGACGTTCTTCAGCCTGCCGGGGTGAGTTTTTATAAAACCACTGAGGCGAGCGTTGCAGAGCAGATTCGTCTTTTTAAAGAAAAGGCATTGGCCCCTTTGACAGAGTTTCACGCTGGCTTTCACGGACGTGGAAAATAAGTGATGAAAGTAGCCATTCTTAGCGGTAAGGGCGGCACGGGGAAAACCTTTGTTGGAACGAACCTTGCCGCTCTTTTACCTTCGGCTGTCTATGTGGATTGCGATGTTGAAGAGCCCAACGGACACCTGTTTCTTAAGCCCACAGGGCTTATGGAAGAAGAGGTGAAAGTGCCTGTACCCGTTGTGAATGAGGCATTATGCACAGCTTGTCGAACATGCGTGGATTTTTGTCGCTATAACGCCCTTGCTCTCATTGGCCAAAAGGTCAAGGTTTTCGCCGATATCTGTCATAGTTGCGGCGGTTGCGCTCTTTTTTGTCCTGAAAAGGCCATTCATGAAACAGGCCGATCCATCGGAACGGTGAGCCGAGGGACATACAGGGCGATGGCGCCTCGAGGGGGAATGGAAACCGGGCAAGGATGGCAGGCTGGTCACAATACAGAAGCGAACCATGGAGCTTGTTTATCTGGTTCCCTCGAACAAAATCCTTTTTATAGCGGTCGCCTCAATCCGGGCGAAGCCTCTGGCGTGCCGCTCATTGAGGCTGTGCTGCGCATGGTTGATGAACAGGCGAGCATTTCTGAGCAGGTTAATAATGCCGAAAAAAAGAGTCAAACGGTGATTATTGACTGCCCGCCGGGGAGCGCTTGCGTTGTTATGGAAAGCATAAAAGACGCGGATTTTTGTTTGCTTGTGGCGGAACCGACTATTTTCGGGGCGCACAATTTACAAATGGTGCACGAACTGGTGACCCTTTTTAACAAGCCCCATGGCGTTTTATTGAACAAAGATGTGCCGGATGAGATAAACCCGTCGGCTGAGTTTTGCCAGCAGAATAATGTCGCTGTCCTTGGCTCAATCCCTTATTCGCATGAGGTGGCGAGCATTAACGCGAGGGGAGGTTTAGCCGTTCATGAGTCCGAGAATATGCGCGAGCTATTTCTTGGTCTTGCTGAAAAAATTGGTTTGCAAGGAGGCGTTTCGTGAAACAGCTTCTTGTATTAAGCGGTAAAGGCGGCACAGGGAAAACTACCGTTGCCGCGTCTTTTATGACCATGGCAGAACATGAATCCCATAACCGAGCTTGCGCTGACTGTGATGTTGACGCTCCTAATATGCATTTTGTCTTGGGGCAATTGCCCGTTGTCCAAAAAGAGCCTTTTTGGGGGCTGGACGTGGCTTTTATCGACAACAACGCCTGCACTTCTTGTGGCATATGCGCCGAACATTGTCGATTTGGCGCCATTGGTAAAAACTCCGCTGCTGCTGCCTATGGCGTGAACACTCCTGCCTGTGAGGGGTGCGGAGTGTGCGAAGTCCTTTGTCCTGAAAAAGCCATTACTATGGTGAAGGATAAGGCCGGCGACATGACCTTACACAAAAGCGACAACACCGTTTTTTCAACGGCCCTTCTTACTATGGGCAAGGGAAACTCGGGTCTTTTAGTCACTCAGGTGAAAAAGCGCATGATAAGCCAAGCCTTGCCAAACACCCCCCTTGCCATTATTGATGGCTCGCCCGGTATTGGTTGCCCCGTTATCGCTTCCTTGAATGGTGTTGATATGGTGCTCTTGGTGGTGGAGCCAACCCTTTCAGGCATCAGCGATATGGAGCGGATAGTGATGACGGCGAAGGGCTTTGGTGTTCCCCTGGCTGTGTGCATTAACCGTTATATTGCCGATGACGCCAATACCCAAAGAATTAGAGAAATTTGCGAGGAAGAAGGACTATTCTATGTGGGGAATATTCCTTATGACCCGCAAGTGGTACGCGCCATAAACAGTGGTCGTGCCATTATGGAATTTGATTGCCCCGCCAGCGTAGGCTTGCGCGAGGTTTTTGCAAAAACAATGAAAATTATTGAAAAACAGGAGATGAAATTATGGTAAAGATAGCTGTTGCCTGCATGGGTAATGAAGTAGCCGAACACTTTGGTCATTGCGAAGCTTTTATGCTTTTTGATGTTGATAACGGCGCCATTGTGAAAGAAGAGCGCATTCCCAACCCAGGGCACAAACCCGGTTTTTTACCGAATTTTTTGAATGATAAAGGCGCCAATGTTGTTATTTCTGGTGGCATGGGCGGCGGAGCCATTCAGATTTTTAATGAAAAGCAGATTCAGGTTATTACCGGTGCTGCGGGCGATGCCTCCAAAGCCGCCGTTGATTTTGCCCAAGGTAAGCTCGTTTCAACGGGATCCATTTGTAACCGTCATGAGCATCATGGCGAGTGCGGCGGACACCACTAGAAAAGTGGAGGCTATGACGCTCACTGCCCTTAGCCTCGTCGGGTAAACTTCTTGTTTACTACCCGAGTTAAAAGGCCAGAAGCGTATTCCTCAGGCCTTTAACTCGAGCTGAGCTATTAGCCCTTCCCTTCGGCTTGACCTATGATTGTAGGGAAGCTGAAAGAAAGGCGGTTTAAAGCAAAGAGCCACCTGCGAAGCTGGTGGCTCTTTGCTTTAGTGGTTTGTTTTTTTAATGGTCGAGCCCTTCTTGTTCTTGCCTAAAGGCAATGATGTCCTCAACAGATAAAAGAGGAATGCTATGGGCTTGGGCGAAATTGCTCAGTTCGGGCAGGCGAGCCATGGTGCCGTCCTCGTTGGTAACTTCACATAAAACCCCGCAAGGATTCAGTCCTGCGAGCCGCATCATATCAACGGTCGCTTCCGTATGCCCCGGGCGTTCTAACACGCCTTGTGCTTTGGAGATGAGAGGGAAAATGTGACCTGGACGGCGCAGGTCGGCGGCTTTGGCGTTGTGGGCGACAGCGGCCTTGATGGTGGTCACACGATCCGAGGCGGATACGCCCGTTGTGACACCTTCCGCCGCTTCAATGGTGACGGTAAAGGCCGTTCCATAGGCGCTGGTGTTGTGGACGACCATGGGAGGGAGATCGAGGGATTGGGCTTTATCCTGAGGGAGGCAGAGGCAGACGATGCCACTGCATTCTCGGATGAGAAGGGCCATTTGCTTTGCCGTGATGCTTTCAGCGGCAAAGATGAGGTCGCCTTCGTTTTCCCTGTTGGCGTCGTCTACGACGATGATGCCACGACCTTGTTGCAGTGAAGAGATGCCCGCGAGTACGCGCTCTTTGGCAGTACCCCAATGTGATAACAGATTCTGGTTCATGTGTATTCTCCTTAAGGTTGTACCAGAATCAGGGCGAACAAGAAGGGAGGGCAATGCGTAAAACAGGAAAATCCTGCACGCTTTGCCTCAATTCTCTTTCATCCGGACTATAACCGTCGGCTCTGGAATCGCACCAGATCTGCTGACCCTTTACCTAAAGGCGCTCGCGGGCTTTTCTTGTATAGCAACAAGGAAATTACCGCCGGTGGGGAGTTACACCCCGCCCTGAGAATAGCTCAAATTTTACCAAAAGTGGCGGTCATTGGCAAGGAAGGCTCAGTCTGGTGAAGGGAGGCTGAATGGGCACAAAGACTGAATGGGGAGAAATGAGGTTCCAAAACGGCGTAATTTCCATAGAGAGGTCCTTACTCCAAGCTTCACTAAAGCTCGAAAAACGTTGAATCGATTCACTCTCAAAAGGCTGAGAGGCGACGCTTTCTTCTTGGGTTGTCTACAGGTTCGCTATTGACCTAAAATTTTTTGCCAACTAGTCTATTTTCAGATTGAAAGAAGAAATAGGCGCTCGGGAACAGGGCCTGAACTATCTTGCCCGCTTGCCCGTTTATGAAGTTGCCCATTTACCCCGCTTGACCCCGTAGCCCGTTAGTTTTGCGAGCGTTGTCTGGAGTTTTTTTGAGTATGCTGAAATCGAAACTTGCCCTTGGCTTAAACATCTACCATATCATAGTTGATGGCTTGCATGACGCCATTCCTATTTTTTTGGCTTTCATTGTCCTTACCCTAGGCACGGGTGAACGAGAGGTTGGGATTATCGTCTCCCTCGTCGCGCTTTTTAGCACCCTTGCCAGTCTTGGAACGGTGTATTTGTCCGAACGCTATACCATGCTTACGTTGACGGCCCTCACTGTGTTGCTTTATGGGGTGGGGTATATTGGAGCGGCCTTTTCAAACTCCTTGTTTACCATTGGACTGGCGTTCGTCTTTGCGACCTTGGGACACCAGCTTTTTCATAACATCAGCTTTACCTATTTTTCCAATGTAACTTCAAAAAACAAAATAGGGCGGGTTATTAGCGACTTTACCGCCCTTGGCGATATCGGGCGTATCCCCTTTATGTCTCTGGCCGGATTATGCGGAGCTGTCGCTTTGTATGGGTTTGAAGGGTGGCGTCTTTTTCTTTTTCTCTATGGTCTGGCGACCATTGTTTTCTTGGGCCTTTCTTTTCCCTTTGTAAAAAAAGCTTCACAAGGGGAAGAATCCTTAGAAAGCTTTGGGCAATCAGCTGAACGCCAAGGACGGCTGGCGAGTATGGCGCAAGAGTCTGAGGGCGATGCAGGGGAACAGGGAGACAGATTTGGCTTGCAAGTTGGCGATGCAAGTCAGCGGGCGGCCAACTTGGGCTCTCAGGGGGAAATGGCCGCTCTGCAGATCGATACGGAAGCCCCCCAAGGGCATAGGGCGGAACAAGCAACGCAGAAAGTTCCCAAAAAGAATCTTCCTTCGCTCAAACTCCTTGGGGATAAGCGGGTATTATTGACCATCATAGCCAATATGCTCAATGTTTTGAGCAGTGGGGCTCTTTTTATATTCCTCCCCCTCTTGCTTTTGGCTAAGGGGTTCGACCCCAATATTTTGGGGGGACTGGGCTTGGGTTTTAGTATTGGTTGTTTTG
>CAZYJQ010000032.1:0-16026 GCA_964647835.1 uncultured Desulfovibrio sp.
TCGGCTTGCAGGAACCCGCGGACTCTGCCTCCATGGATGTGCTTTTAGGAAACAGTCGTGTCATGCATGAGGTCTATAAGGCTATCGGGCGCGTGGCACCTAC
Source organism: uncultured Desulfovibrio sp. (assembly GCA_964647835.1). Lineage (GTDB taxonomy): Bacteria > Desulfobacterota > Desulfovibrionia > Desulfovibrionales > Desulfovibrionaceae > Frigididesulfovibrio. The sequence continues at coordinate 104 of CAZYJQ010000032.1, forward strand.
GGACGCCGTTGTTTTATTGCGTGGCGAATCAGGCACGGGGAAAGAGCTTGTATCACGAGCCATTTACCAGCACAGCATGCGCTCCAAGGCGCCATTTATTGTTGTAAACTGCGTGGCTATTCCCGATACCTTGCTTGAAAGCGAACTCTTTGGTTATGAAAAAGGCGCCTTTACCGGGGCCAACACCAAACGCATAGGGAAGATTGAACAAGCTAGCGGGGGCACGGTTTTTCTGGATGAAATAGGGGACATGCCCTTAAGCATTCAGGGTAAACTTTTGCGTTTGCTCCAAGAAAATCAGATTGAACCGCTGGGAAGCCGAGAAACCATTGATGTGGACGTGAGGATTGTGGCCGCGACCAATAGAGACTTGGAAAAAGCCGTGAGCGAAGGGCGTTTTCGAGAAGATTTATACTATCGCCTCAATGTCATTGCTCTGCCTTTACCCCCTTTAAGGGAGCGGTTAAGCGATATCCCTATTCTTGCCAATCATTTTTTACGCTCTCTTTCCATGGAGATGGATATACCCACTCCTGCCTTTGAAGAAGAGGCCTTTAGTCGCTTGAGCGAATATGGCTGGCCCGGCAACGTGCGGGAACTGCGCAACTTTGTTCAAAAGCTTCTGGTCTTTAACCGTGGCGAAGGCATAAGTCTTGAGGATGTGCAAGAAGCTTTGCAGAATATGGCTTTAGCGGGGAAAGAGAAAAGTGTTGAAGACCATGAAATGCTCACTAGTTACGTTAAGTCGCAACTTGCCAGTAATTCGGGCGAGGGCTGTTTTGATAGTATTATGGACACCCTGAGCAGTATTACGGTTGCCATGGCTTTAGAGCGGTGTGGCGGCAACAGGTCGCAAGCGGCTCGTTTATTGGGGCTTTCACGGCCTACGTTATTGGCAAAAATGGAAAAATATAATATTCAATAATGTTTTGGACTCACAAGCAGATGAACAAAAAGGTGTTTTTACTGCACTCAAAGACCCCCTAGCGAGGCTTAGGGGGTCTTTTGGTACTTTATGGGACGAGAGCGTGAAAGAGGGTGGGCAAAATGTGAAAAGGTAGAGCGAATCTATGGCTCAGTATCCTTATCTACATCTTGGTGGCGTTTATTTCTTCCGCGTCATCCATCCAACGTTTTACATAACGTCCAAGGTCAGAAGCTATGCTTTTTGTGCACATATACAGTGGATCAGAGGGCATTTTTTCCCTAACGGCAAAGAGGAGGTAGTCCTTTTTGGTGGAAGCGGGCATGGCGGCGCTTTGGGAGAGGGACCATACAACCTGCCCTGAATGGGTATCAATGCCTTCGACTTGCAGGGCGATTTGGGTGTCTCCGGCGGTTCCGCCGGGGTAGAGGTAGGTCACGAAGCCACCAATAACCAAGTCGGCTCCACGCTTTCTACCAAGCATAACGGCCATGTCGCGGCGATAGGGTGTGGGGTCGCCAGTGAATTCCATGGTGGGAAAGATTTGCATGCCCGTCCATGTTTGCCATACGGTTCGGCTGGCGGAATAGCCCGCTGTTCGGGCATGCTCCATATCTTGGGTTACCCTAAAAGGCATAAAAAGAACTTTTGGCGCATAAGTCGCTTCATGGAGGGGTTCAATATGCACTTCGGCAGGAGAGAGGCGAACCCATTGGTTACGGTAGAAAGTAGGCTGACTGGCTAGTTCAAAGTTAGTGGAATCGTCAATAAACTGTGTTGTAGCGCACCCAGTTAAGCCCAAAAGCCCCAGAAAAAATAAGAGAAAAAACAGGTGTTTCTTCATAACATCCTCTTGTTACGTCCAATAAAGTGAAAAGGCGAGGGGTGACCTCGGTATAATAAACAATAATCAAGCAATAAAAGTGCCATAATGCCATAAGGGGAGTTGATTGATTTTGTGAAGGTGGTTTTATCTAGTAATTCAGTGTGTTATAGAGACGGTATGCGTTTTTATTTTGAGGTACAACGTTGTCCAGAGATGGGGAAAATTCTTACCGTCATTTTTTTGAGGTTTTTATTCTGCTTCACATCTTCTCACTACCTATGGGTAGCCAGATGCACAAGTTAAGTGAGTAGTGGGAAAAGAGCTTATTCCAGTAGGTTGGGGCAATGCCATTTGTGTTGCTGTGGCAGTCTAAAACAGCCTAAGCGAGGCAATGGCGTAGCTGTCGCTCAATGGCGTCATAAAAAACTTTTGAGCTGAGCTCTCTTTGTCAAAGGCCTTTAAACGAGGCATCTCAAAAGTGGTTTGTGACAACGCAGGTGAGACAACGCAGGTGAGACAACGCAGGATTGGGGGGGGTGGCGAGGGAGGATTGGCGAGGCAGGATTAGTAAGGGGTAAAAGGGATGGGGTAGAAGAGGAAAAGATAAGAGCAGGACGAGAGCTTTATTCAATTACACCGTGCTCTATTCGATTGCACTTTGCTCTGTTGTCAGCTTCTAAAATGGTTACCCTCGGGTGGTAACCAAAACCGCAGAGACTTCGAGTGACATCTATACCTGTAGAGAAATAAACCCGCCAAAAGGGTTAGGGTAGCAGAAGAAATAAGAGCCATAGGGTAAGCAGGCAGGTTGGCGTGATGGCGATAATCGCGCGCACGGGGGAGAGGCCCGTGCTATGATGGCAAGCTGTCCCTAAGATAATAAAACTCCAGATAAGGCCAGCCATAGGCCCGATGAAGGGAATGATGGAGAGCAAAAGGGGCGCTATGGAATAGCATAATAGCTTAAAAGTGAAGGCAAAGGTGGCCTGTTGCCGTTGAAATAAGATAAGAAATATACGGGTAAAGCTTGTGGCGGCGATGAGCAGGAGACTGAGGGCAACGGGTGTGAAAAGGGCAATGGTGGGCACGAGATCTTGCACATGACCTAAGGAAGGGAGGTCGAAAAGGACCGCGGCGAGAATTATCCAGAAGGTTGTGCACATTACGGCGAGGTAGCCGTGGAGAATGAAGAAAAGGAAGGCAAAGGCCATACCCCCGAGGGGAGGGATAGTTCTAAAAAAGGCGGGTGCCGAAAACATGACGCTTTTAATGGTTCGCAAAAGCGATGAAAAAACACCATAGGTTTGGGGGTGTTCCCAAGGGATTTCCCGAGTTTCCGAGAAGGGGTAGAGGGTGCTTTCGGGCTGTGTTTCCCTGAGCATTCCCAGTTCTTTTGTTGGTCTTTCGGTGTTGGTCTGTAAGAAACATAAATCTTTTTCAACCCGTTCTTCGGGGGTTGTATCCTTATAATCAAAGGGTTTATTGGCTTCTATGCCGCTTGCTATATCATAAGGTTTTGCGTCTTGAAGACCCTCATCTTGAAGTTTTTCGCCTTGAGGTTTCTTTTCTTGAAGTTCAGAGGTCTTGGTAATCGCCTCTTCTGTGGCGAGGTGTTGAGAACCAACGGTTTCAGGAGCATCAAGCGTTGTTTCGTCTGTGGGCAGGGAGGCGTCTAGAACATCACCACTGCGACTTTCTGGCGCGAAGCTTTCAGACGAGGTGGCTGGGATTGCTGCCAGGCTGTCAGCATTGGCAGGGGGCGTATCATCGTCGCCAAAACCAGTGGAAGGCTTTCCAATCGTATGGAAGGTTTCATCTTCAGTCTGGGCATTTCCTAGGGGGTACTCATGGCTTTCTGGGCTATGAGTCGACACAGAAGCTGTGGGTGTTTCAAGGGCTACGGTGGCGAAGGAGTCTTGTTCAGCCACAGAAGGAGGTGAATCCTCTTGCGCGTCTTGTGCCATGAGATTCTCTAGGGGCGTAAGGGGGCGTTCAGGTTTATCCGCGCGTTTCCTTGTTCGTGCAGGGGCTGGCGCATGAGGGGAGTCAGCATAGCGAGGATGGTGAGGGGCGTTGTCTGACTCAAGGGAATGTTCAAAGGAGGTAGGCTCGGTGCTTAGACGAATATCGTTCGTATCAAGCTGGTCAGCCTCTGGCTGATAAGTGTCGGCCTCTTGCTCAAATTCTTGGCTTGCCTCTTCAGGAGGCGTGTCATTTTTTTTTGCCCAGGGGTTTCTAAACGAGGCTGGCTTCCCATCGACATAGTGAATATGTATTTCAACATCTTCGTCGTCTTTGGGAAGAAGGGGGGAAGAGGGTTTTCGGGGAGTCTTGGGTTGGGGGGACTCTTCCGTTGATGATGGGGAGTAGCTAATGGAAGATTCTTCCCCTTCTTTGTGGAGGTAGTGAGGGTAAGCCTCTTCAACAAAATCAGGGGTAGGAGTGTCTTGCGTATTCCCTTGCTCAAGGTTACCAAAGACAGCTTCTTGTTCAGTGAGTAGGGCAGCCTTTTCTTCAAGGGGGGCAGTTGTTTTAGAACTTTCGTCCGTGCTGGTTTCGCTTTTCTTTTCTTTTTCCCAAAGCTTAGTCAAAGAGCCGAGGGCGTCCCAAATGTCTTTTTTGGGCGCTTGTTCCTTTGTTTTACCTTTGACGGCTTGCACGGCCTGCTGAGAGGAAGCTGCTTCTGGAGAGGTGAATGACTGTGTGCTTTCGTGCCCGTTATGTTGGTGTTGCTCAAGCTCGTCTTTATGAGGCGTATCTTCCGATTGCTGGTCATAATGAAGATTTTGATGAAGTTCAGGAATAATCTTTTTAGGGATTGTTCTGAACTGGAAGCGTTTATTGCATTTCGGGCAGGTCGCTACTTCTGCCGTAGCCGGAATTTTATCAAGGGTGATAGAGCGTGAAAATTGACAATGTGGACAACGAATAACCATAGTCTAGTTTCCTGAGTTTTTTCTAAATAAACCAACAAGGATTAGTGTATAGTGCTCGCCCAATTTTATCAAGGTGTGAAAGAGCCCTTGATAAAATATCGCTGAGGGAACTCAGTCTATAAAAAACAGCGCCATAACCCTGTTCATAGAGAATGGATTTCGAAAAGAAGAAGGTTGTGAGTGGGATAAAAAATTTTACCGAATTTACAGTGGAGGGGGAGTCGTTGTTGTTCATATGAAAGAACCACCTACAGCAGGTGGTTCTTGGTGTGGTTTATTGATACTCAAGGGCGCGTAGCCCTTGAGTGGGAAAGGTTAGTTTTGAGCGAATTTTTTGTACAGGGCCGCTCCTTGGAAGCGTGACTCAAGGCGTGAGGGGGGAGGCGTGGGGGTGGATGCTTGTTGGGTCCCGACAGTTTCAGCAGGCGCAGGTGCCTTTAGCGTATTGCTATCCGCCGCTTCTGCCACAAGACTCTGAGACGTTTTTGGCTGGGGTGGTGTGGTTAGAGTAGCAACAGTTGGCGTTGAAGATGCGCCAGCCGCATTTGAGGTCGCGACAGGGGCAGAGACCGATGCAACTGGTTGTGACGCTGTGTTCGTTTTTGGTATAAAAGCATCAGCAGAAGGCCGTGAGGTTGCGGCAGAAGGCGACCCAAGGAAGTGCCTTTGAGCGGCTATGGAGGCTTGAGCCGTTGACGCAGTCGGTTCCTGAACAGGTACTGCCGTCGGTGGCTGAATAGGGGCGCTGGTCTCCATGGGAGACTCAGTCTTTGCTTCTATGTTTGCTGGGGTAGCTGTCACACCTACGGGGGGGGGTGCTCGGAGTGAAAGCCTGAATGTTCTTAGAGTATAGAGAACTCGCTCTGGCTGTGCCAATACTGGAGGGGGCTGGGGCGCTTGATGCAGGCATACGAACCTGGGGCGCCTGCGCCCTTTGGCTCATGGCGTTATTCTGCGCCGCTTGAACTGCCTCCGGTGTGTTCACAATGGTGGCGAAAGCGTCTCTAAGGTCAGTTAAAATAGTAATAACTTTATCAATCTTTTCCGTGTCCATTTTCAAGTTGGCCTGGAGCAGGTGGGTATTACAGAAAAAATACAGGCTGTGGAGATTTTCCGCCAGATTACCCCCTTTATCAATATTCAGGCTCCCATCAAGCTCGCTGATAACGTCCATGGCCTTGGAGATGAGAATACCTTTTTGGGCGTAGTCTTTCTCAATGATCTTTTGTTTGGCTCGTTCCAAAAATGAAATAGCGCCGTCATACAACATGATAATAACATCACCAGGACTTGTGGTGGTCGCCGTTGTATTGAAATACGCTTGCATTACTCTTTGCATGAAATCTTCCTTACTAATCTAGTAATAGGCTGTGGTTGCTAGTTATTTATTGCTCCCGCCAGAGAGACTGTCGATTTGCGACTTAAGGCTATCGTTTATCTGGTTGTATCTGGCGAGAGTGGCTTCAAGGCGGGAGAACTTTAAGCGCATGCGTCGTTCCCATACCAGTAAACGCTCGTTTTCTTTAACTATCTTGTCATTGATATTGCCCATAATCTCGGTGTAGTTATCTTCAAGAATGGACAAAGATCCCCATTTTTTATCAAGGAAACCAGAGTTGTTTTCCGTTCCATCGCCTTGGAGTAAATCAAGAATTTCGTTTACCTTCCCTTGACGCAAGCTTACTTGAGCCGTGTGCTCTTTATCGGGCGTAAGGTCATAAAGAGTAACCGAAATACCCCCGGAAGGGCCTGTTGTGCTGGTGAGTTGGCCGTCTTCAAAAAGAGCCTCCTGACCATCAATGGTGCCAGTGACGTTTCCTGAACTGTCAACGGTATACTTGATTTCGTATGTGCCAGGTTTGGTAATGCCGGGAACATAACCGTTAAAACCTACGGGTGTTTCACCCCAAGTGTGGGCGTCAATGGTTGTTGCGAACAGGCGCGCCACCCCTTCGGGGTCTTTGTTGAGAGCCTCTTCAAATGAGAGAGTGCCATAAGGGCTGTCTTCGGAACGGGTTGTGTTGATTTCCAGCAAACCGTAGTTGTCGCTCCCCTGGTTGGCGTTTGTCATGATACCGATTTGTGAGAGCGAAGTGAAAAGGTTCGTATCACTCTCAAAACCGATACCGGATGAGGCTGTGGCGGACTTTAATTTTGATATAATGAGTTGAACGCCATAGTTACCCGTTAAAATGGAGCCGTATTGGTTTTCAAGTTGTGAGTCCGAATAGCCGGGGTCAGTGAGAGTTTTGTTTGTGTTAACAGTGGTTAAGTCATTTAACAGCGTTCTTGTTTTGTTTACGGCCTCAACAAAGGCTTCGACGTTTTCTGTGATGGCTTTGTTATCAAGGTTAACACTAATGGTTGCTTGCCCTTCGCTGAAAAGGTTGAAGGTCATGCCAGGGACAATGTCTTTAACTATGTTACTGGTGCTATAGATGGGGGTGTTGCTACCATCCATGGTAAAAATGGCGTTCTGTCCCTTGGTTCTATCAACAACGGGAAGGTCATTAGGGTCTTTGGGAACCCATTGGCCGTCCGCGTTAAGTTCCATTTTATTTTCATAGAGCGTGTCCCAGTTTCCGTCCTCAAATCCTCCAACACCTGTGGTTGTGACACTAATGTCCGTGTTTTCCCCACTTTCTTTGTTGCGAAGCTGCAACATGTATCCGTCGCCAGTGTTTATGACGCTGGCGTTAACGGATTTATTGTCGGGGTGCCCGTTAATAAGCATCACAAGCCCGTTGAGCGTTGTTTTGGGGCCTGTATCAACGGTCATGGTCTCATTGCCAACGGTGAAGCTGAAAGTGCCATTCGCACTTCCGCCAAGTTCGGCGTTGGGGTCTTCAATGGCGTCCTTATCCATCTTGTAGGACGTCATGCCCGCTTGGGCGAGTTGCTTGACGTTGAGATTGTAAGTGCGCGCTTCGGCTGCGTCACTAACGGTTGCTGTCGCTACAGAAGAGTTGGAAGAAGTATGTTTTTTGGTGAGAAATTTACCAACGGTATTAAGCTTTTTTAAGGAGTTTTGGAGGTTGACCAGCTCTGTACGGATTTCAGTGAAGGCGTCTTTACGAAGCTGCCAGTCATTTTTCCACTTGATAAGTTGCTGAGCATGAAGTCCCTCAACTTCATACAGTTTATCAATCATTTCGTTAAAGTCAGTACCCGAACCGCTAAGGCCGGGAATTGTTATGGTGCCTGATGTATATTGGCCAGCCATGGTGCTCTCCACTAGGAAAAAAGTTCCAGTCCCCGTCGTTTGAGGACTATTTTCCTAGATTTTTGCAATAAATATACCACGAAGGGATTTAATTCGTGAATAGCGCTAGAAATCCTTGTTCAACTATAGAATCGGCAAGGCGTGGGGATAGTTTAGAGGCGATGAGTGAATAATCAGGTAGGGAACGGTGGGGATGCCCTGAAACAGCGATAAAAAATCGCTAGAGATAAAGGGGAATATGTGCCGTGCTCGGTGGGGCGGACTAGAGTGAGATACCTTGAGGGATGAGCACAGAGCTTTGTGTTGCCCTAAGCTTTCTTAACATGGGGCTTTAGTGAGTTGCCTTGGCGAAGCGGTGTGGTTTATTTTTTGGGGCAAGGCGCCTTGAGTGAATCGTTGCGAGTTGGGGTGCCTTGGCTCAAGTTTTCCTCGACAAAAGTTTCCTTGAACAAAATGGCCTTGGGAAAAGAATTTCTGGCAATAGTTTTCTTAGTCAAAGTTCCTTTGGCAACAGTCCCCTTGGACAAAAAAGCTGATTCCGCAATTATTGGGCTAAACAGGAAAAACCGCGCCCATGGAAGGCGGTCATTGCTAGGGGAATAACCCGATAGGCGGACGAAGCGTTATTTGTTCGATGTGATGTTGAAGGCGATGGAGTAGAGATGCTGTAAGAAGTCTACATATTCCACCACGATACCATCAGGCACAAACAGGCGAGCGGGCGCGTAGGTGAGGATACCCTTGATGCCGGCTTCTACTAAGTAGTTGGCCGCGCGCTGGGCACGGGAAGGAGGGGTAGAAATAATGCCTATGCGAACATTCATATCGATGATGGTTTCTTTCAGCCGGCGGGTACAAATAACCTCATGGCCTGAAATTTCTTCACCAATAATAAAGGGATCACAGTCGAAGGCACCAACGATGTTAAAGCGGCGTTCTTTAAATTCAGTGTGGTTTAACAGGGCACGACCCAAGTTACCCACGCCCACAAGAACGCAGTTCCATTGCTGGTCAATGCCTAAGGATTCGGTGATGGATTTGATGAGTTTAACAACATTATAGCCAACGCCCCTTACTCCGAATTCACCAAAATAGGTGAGGTCTTTACGAATTTGGGAGGCATTTACCTTACAGGCTTGAGCGAGCGGTTCGGACGAAATAACCTCAACGCCTTCAGCTTGAAGCTTTTCAAGGACTTGAAGGTAGACAGAGAGGCGTTCAATAGTGGCGCGTGGGATGTTGTTTTTATTTGACATGGTGATAGCTCTATCAGGGCTTGCCCATAGAAGGCAAGCCCTGAATGTGGATATTATTAAACAGCGATAGCAGCGATGGGGTTAGCAAAAAGAAGGATAAGGTTAACAACCAAAGCATAAATACCAAGTGATTCAATAAAGGCAAGACCCAAAATGAGGGTTACCATGATTTTACCACCAGCTTCGGGGTTACGAGCGGTACCTTCACAGGCGCCCTTAAGACCCATACCCTGACCGATACCACAACCGAAAGCAGCGATAGCCATACCAATGGCGGCAGCGGCAAGGGTGCTGGCTTGGCCAGAAATCTTAGCAGTCAAAGCATCACCAGCGGCAAAAGCCATACCGGAAAAAGCAATGGTAGCAACAAGGCTCAGTGTAACAATCATCAGTTTACGCATGGAAAACTCCTACGATTATATTGTGTGGTCAGGATTGACCATTCCCTTATTTGGTTAACAGCGGTAAGGCTGGTTAATTTTAGTGCGCCTCTTCCATGGCGGCGTTCAAGTAAATCATCGTCAGCAGGAAGAAAATAAAGGCTTGCATGGTCTTAGCAAGACCGAAGAGGAAGAAAATAGGTACGGTAGCGATAATGGGCGCCATACCGAAAAACAGCACAAGAACAATCTCTTCACCCCAAATATTACCAAAAAGACGAAGGGTGAGGGAGAGGGGGCGGGCTGTGTGGCTGACAAGTTCAATGGGGAGCATGAGGGGCGCCAAGGGGAGCATGGGCCCTGTGAAGTGCTTAATGTACTTGGGTCCCCAGGACTTGATACCAACATAGTTATAGTAAAGGAAAACAAAGACCGCCATGGAAGCCGTTGTGTTGAGGTTTGCCGTTGGGGCGTCGCAACCGGGCATGAGGCCGAGGAAGTTTTCAGTGATGATAATCAGGAAGATAGAACACAAAAGAGGAAACATCGTGCGGCCTTTCTCGCCACAGATACTCACCGTAAAATCTTCTAGGCCGCCAATGATGACTTCAAAGAAGTTTTGACAGCCCGTGGGAATCAGTTTCAGTCGTCCGCGCAGGGCGTAGGCGACGAGAAACAGGATTGCCATGGCGAGCCAAGTGTAGAAGACATGTTTAAAACTGTCATCGATACCCAGAAGGGATGAGAAAAGAAGTGGGTGATCGGCCATACGTTAAACCTCCCTCGCATGCTTTGAGGTTGCTTTAAAAAGAGTCCAAAAAAGAACGACACATAGTACCGAAGATAAACCGGCGACAAGAGGCACTACGGGGACTGTGTAATACACAATAAGGCCTGCAAGTGCAAGCCCTGTAATCATAAGTCTAAGGTTAAAAAGGAGAAAAAACTTTCCCGCCATTCCCGCTGAAAAAGGCTTTTGCACATGGTTAGAAGCAAACTTAGCGATGTGCCAAAGGTTGAAGAGGGCTAAAAAGGCGCCACAGGCAAAGGCCAAAGGCCAAAGAGTTATGGTAAAGGTAGGCAGGGCGATGAGGATGGTGACAGAAACAATGCAGAGTTGATAAAAGAGCAACTGCCTGACGGCTGGCGAATAAAACTGCTGTTTATAGAGAAAACAGTCAATTTTATGGCGTAGCGCTTTTATCACTTATCTTGCTCCTGACGGTTATCTTGTTGTTGTATGAGGCGTTTGGCATCGACATAGAGGTTTTTAAAACCAGCGATTATGCCTATGAACACGCCTATCAGTAATCCTTTAGGAGAGGTCTCAAGCCAGTAGTCGAAGCCGTATCCGAAAAGCCCCCCAGCGATAATGCCGCTAACAAGATGGAGACCCAGAAGGCTAGCGCTTGTAAGAGCGCTTACTTTGGAGACTGACTTTGGCTTGATAAGTCGTTTAAACACAGCGCTCCGTGGGGATTTTTTAAGGTTTATAGTTTCTCTACCAAAACTTTGTGCTTACTTTAACAATGTCTTGAGAACGCGTCAATGGGTTTTGAGTAAAACATGTGCCTTTTTTCACTTTTGCCTTTTTGTTGATTATTTTAGGGGGAATGGGCTAAAGTAAATCAGTGAAAACCTTGCTTTTTAGCGTATATTTCTTGACAAAACAGACAGAGCAGGGCACTGTTGCCGAGTAAGGGCGTGGCCCTGAAAGTTTATACCCAAGTAAACGATAAAAGCTGAGTCGCAGGGTGAGGATTTCTCCCCGTTATTCTTACTGTGTTGACGAAGCGAGGAGGAGTGATATGTGGGAACTCTTTGTAAGTAAATTGTCTTTCGCGGCAGAGCCTGTTATTGGCGTATCGCTCATTGGGATTTATTTTGTTTGGATGATGGTGATGGCCACCAAACGTGTCGCCCAAGGCGACCATATGAAACATTAGACGATAAGAACACCGCTTTTTATTGCGGTGTACGGGAATATCACCATAACTGGACTAATCTTTCCCCCTGTTGTGTGTGTTTATTTATTTTTTAAAGGCAAAAGGCTTGACAAAAGATGCCTTTAAGGGGTAGATACGCTTTTCTCGTTTTCTGGAGGATATTTCAATGTATGCAATTATCGAAACAGGTGGAAAGCAGTACCGCGTAGCAGAGGGTACCGAACTTCGCGTTGAGTGTCTTGACGCTGAAGTGGGCGGTGAAGTTGCCCTTGATAAAGTACTTTTTGTCGGCGGCGCTAAGCAAGTAGTCGGCACACCTTATGTTGACAACGCCAAAGTAGTGGCGGAAGTTGTCGATCATGGTCGTGGTAAAAAAATTATGGTTTTCAAGAAATTGCGCCGTAAGGATTCCCGTCGCATGCAAGGGCATCGCCAGGATTTTACTACTCTTAAGATTAAATCCATTACGGCATAAGTCAGGAGCAAGTTATGGCAACTAAAAAGGCAGGCGGAAGTTCACGGAACGGACGCGACAGTATAGGCCAGCGCCGTGGCGTTAAACGCTTTGGCGGTCAGCATGTATTGGCTGGTAATATTATCGTTCGCCAGCTCGGTACCAAAGTTCACCCCGGAAAGGGCGTTGGGCTTGGTCGTGACTTCACCATTTTCGCCACATGCGATGGTGTTGTTAAATTCGAAAAATATATGCGCAAAAACAGAACGTTCACCCGTGTGCATGTTCTGCCTCATCAGACTGCATAAGAGCGCATAGATTTATGATATAAAATAAGGACAAGAGCAGTCGCTTTTGTCCTTATTTTATTTTGTGCCCTAGGGCACAAGCGTTCCGGTAGATCGACTCGCTCTCCTTGTGCGCTTGGCTTGGGTATAATGAATGCCATCGCGTTTTTTTAGTTCATGAGATGTTGTGGAATTGCTGGATTTGGTTATAAAAAAGGGTCAATACGCTTCACTTCTTCGCTTCCCTCTCTCTCCATTCTCTGAATTGTTTCTTCTCGGGTATCTTTTTTTCCTGTTTTGTTTTTAGGGTGGCGTGTACATAACGCATGATTTTGTTTTGACGCTTTGTTGAGCCTTGGGATATTTCACAGGGCTATTTTTACAGAAGATAAATGGTTTGTGCGTATGGGCAGCTTGCGGTCATAACCGTTGATGTGTACTTACAAGGGAATTTTCATAAAAGTTAGGTGATATATGCGATTTGTGGATGAAGCGGTAATTACTGTTCGCTCGGGTAAGGGCGGCGCAGGGTGTGTGTCTTTCCGCCGCGAAAAATTTATTCCCAAAGGCGGCCCTGATGGCGGCGACGGGGGGGATGGCGGAAGTGTTTATGTTCGTGGAACCACACGTCTTCACTCGCTCTATGACTTTCGCCTCAAGCGTCTTTATGAAGCCCGAAACGGTCAACCCGGTCAGGGTTCTCAACGCTATGGTCGTAAAGGGGAAGACATGTTTATCGAGCTGCCAGTGGGGACGCAGGTATATCTGCTGACCAGTGGCGCCAAGGGGGAACTCATTTGCGACCTTTCTGAGGACGGCGAAGAGTATCTTATTGCGCAGGGAGGGCGGGGCGGCAAAGGCAACGAGCACTTTAAGTCTTCGACCATGCGCGCGCCGCGTTTTGCCCAGCCCGGCGAGCCCGGCGAAGAATATACTCTGGGTCTTGAGATGAAAATTCTGGCCGACTGCGGGTTATTGGGACTCCCCAATGCTGGTAAATCAACCTTTATTTCGCAGGTTTCCGCCGCTAAACCGAAAATTGCCAACTATCCTTTTACTACCTTAGAGCCCAATCTTGGTGTCATGCTTGATGACGGCAACTATGACCGTCGCTTAGTAATCGCCGATATCCCCGGCCTTGTGGAAGGGGCTCATACGGGCTATGGCCTTGGTCATCGCTTTTTACGCCACGTTGAACGAACTCGTTTTCTTGTACATATCCTCAGCGTCGAAGATATAAACGAGGACACCCCTTGGGATGGCTTTTCACTTATCAACAACGAGCTTAAGCTCTTTAACGATGAGCTGGCCCACCGCATCCAGCTTTTGGTGGTGAATAAGATTGACCTTATAGCCCCCGAAGCCCTCGCGACCTTAAAGGAAAGAGCGCGGAAAGACGGTTTGGAAATTTTCTTTGTCTCTGCCAAAACAGGTGAAGGCATGGAGGAGATTGTTGAAAGTATGTGGCGTTTGCACGATACTTTGGAGATGCATGAGCCGGGGCAAGAATTTGGGGGGCGTATTCCTCGTGATGTGCAACGTTTGTTGGGTCTTACACCTGAAATAAACGCCGAAGATGATGACTTGGACGACACGGACGATGACGGCGAAGAGACACAAGTTTTTTATGTTCGTTAACTGGCTTTAAAGGTCTGTTTTAACCTATTATAAAAGGTCAGGGTCTCTTGGCGAGGCTCTGACCTTTTAGGGTTTAGTTGAAGAACTGGTCTTTGACAGGTCTTTTGTTTGTCGCTTTTGAGGAGCCGAGGCATATAGGCTCCCTCACAGCAGGGTGGTTTGAATGACTTGGTGGTTTGTATTGTGGCAGTGGTTTATGTGCTTATACCAAGGTTCTTAAAATATCTTCTTTACCCACAATACCAACGACCACGCCATCTTGCACAACGGGCAGGGAGTAGAATTTCGCTTTGACCATGAGGCTCGCAACCTCATCAATGCCCGTGTCTGGGGTAATAATGACGGGGTCTTTAGTCATGGCGTCGCCTACACTGAGAGCGCTCATTTTTTCAAAGGCTCGTTCGGCTTTTTTCCAGCCGGGGAGGGGAATAAAACCGTCAAGGAGGGTGAATACAGAGGGTAGCTCAAGGCGTTGCTGTTGGGCCACAAGGTCGCTTTGACAGATAATCCCCAAGAGCTTTCCATCCGCGTCAACAACAGGCATGCCATTAAACTTATTTTCCAAAAGAATTTTTACGGCATCGGCTATGGACGTTTCAGGGCTGGTTGTTATGGGGTCTCGGGTCATGATATCTTGGGCGGTCTTCATGGGAACTCCTGTGGGGTTAGTTTCAAGAACAGTGATGAGCCTTCATACAATCGTACTACAAGGCGGGCAGGGGTGCAATTAAAGTGTTTTTTTCAATCCAGATGAGAGGAAATTTTATTTGGTAGATAAAGATAGTGTTATTATTCGGCGCAGGTCACTTTTATACCAAGCTCTGAGTCGCAATTTCTTTTCAATTGTAAAGGATGGAGCCTCTGGTAAGCAGGTATATTGTTTTTCTTTGCAAAAAATTATATAGTTTATCAATTATTTTTATGGTAACGAGGTTTGCATGTCTGTCCATTGTGTTGTCTGTTTTCGCGATGATTCGGGTTCCTACTATAAAAATGCCTATGTGACGATTCTCTCGGTGTTTGAAAATACCAGAGAGGCCGTTACCATGCATATTCTTCATGATGAAACCATCCATCATGGCAAAAAAGCTCTGGAAGAGCTAGCGGAGCGTTATAATCAGAACATAGCTTTCCATAAGGTCCCTACCCTTGAGCCAGAAGTGGCCGCGGCCATTACTCAGCGCTATAGTATCGGGGCGACCTACAGGTATTACATTCATGAGCTTTTGGATGTTGATAAGGCCATTTATCTTGACTGTGACCTGATTGTGAACATGGATATTGGCGAATTGTATTCTGTTGAACTTGGGGATAAATTGCTGGCGGCAGTCCTGGACGCTCATTCCTATTGGAAGGATGGCAAACCCCGCTCTAAGTATAAGCGGATGATAGAATATCATGGTCTTGTTCCCGAAAGTTATATTAATACGGGCGTTATGGTCATGAATCTCAAAAAAGTACGGGGAATCAGTACAGGGGAGAATATTTGTATTGAAAAAACCATAGCAAGTGTTCGTGACAACATTCCCTGCTATTACCCGGATATGGAAATTATCAACAGTGTGCTTGCCGCTTGGCGCGATAGTGTCATACTTCTCGATGAGCGCTTTAACCTTTGGCATAATGCGGTTCACTTGGGAATTCAGGACTTACAAAACTCCATTTTTCATTTTGTCATGAAGCCCAATACAGCGTTCTTCCCTGCCCATCTTTTGTTTTGGAAATACTACGCCAAAGCACCCTTTGGAGGGGATGTGTTTGAGAGGATGGGGCAAGCTTACGCCGAACCCACAATGAATATTGTTCAACTCTATCTGAGGCATCGCCGTCGTCGCAATCATGCCATGGATTTTTTAGAGTATGGGGCCTTGGGCGGACTTTGGAAAACCTTTAAGCGAAGATTCAAAAAATAAAAAAAGCCCTACTGGCGTAAATGCCCCGACCACTGGTATGAGCCCCATTAGGTAGACAAAGTAAGACCCCCCCACGAGGCTAACACTTCAAAGCCTCATGGGGGTATTTTT
Source organism: uncultured Desulfovibrio sp. (assembly GCA_964647835.1). Lineage (GTDB taxonomy): Bacteria > Desulfobacterota > Desulfovibrionia > Desulfovibrionales > Desulfovibrionaceae > Frigididesulfovibrio. The sequence goes on from CAZYJQ010000032.1 coordinate 15,999, forward strand.
TGTGAGGACGTTGGTTTCAGACTTAGAC
>CAZYJQ010000033.1:0-15786 GCA_964647835.1 uncultured Desulfovibrio sp.
GAGCCTTACAGGCGCATATGAAAAACCCCCGGCTACGCCGGGGGATAATTATTTTGTTGTGTCATCCGCACAAAGGAAGGTGATAACGGCGCTTGTGTGCGCGGGGGATGAAAGAATAGGCGCCCGCTTTCAAGGGGAAGTATCGTTGGCAGAAGGGCGCAGGAGGGTGTTGTCCGAAAAAGACCTGCCTGTTTTACTTTATTCCATAGGGAGTTCAATGGTGATGGTGATACCGCCGCCTTCGCGGTGGTGTGCCCTGACGTAGCCGTGGTGGTCGGCGACGATGGAGCGGACAATGGTCAAGCCAAGGCCAGTGCCGCCCTTTTTATTGGAGACATAGGGGTCGAACATTTGCGAGCGTATTTCTTCGCTAACGGGCAGGCCATTGTTTTCTATATCAATATGAATAAATCCGACTTCAGGTAAGGGGCGCACGGTTACCGCCACGAAAGGCGCGCTTTCTTGACTAAGGGCAAAGGCTTCAACGGCGTTGGTGAAGAGATTGATAAAGACCCGTTGCATGGCTTTGGGGTCGAGGTGGATCTTAGGTAGGTCGCTGGGGAGCGTGGTGCGCCAGTCTATATGAGGATGGCTTGTGGTGAAAATCTCAATGCTTTCTTGAACGATAGCCTTCAAAGAACAGGGCACGGGCTGAACTTCGGGTAATTTGGCGAAAGCCGAAAACTCTTGGACCATGCTTTGAAGTTGTTCAACTTGGGAGATAATAAGCTTGGTGCTTTGGGCAAAGGCCGGATCCTCGATCTTGTTCCCGAATTTTTTATTCAAGCGCTCAGCCGAAAGTTTGATAGGGGTGAGGGGGTTTTTAATTTCATGGGCTATTCGGCGAGCGACTTCGCGCCAGGCGGCGAGGCGTTGCATGCGTTCAACCTCAGAGATGTCCTCAAACACAGCCACACAGCCACTATAGACACCATCGGTCGAGAAGCCCACACAGGTAACGAGAAGGCGCTTTTCTTCGGTTCCTAAGGGGATGACGAAGGAGAGCTGGATGCGGTTTTTTTGGCGTGACCTAAGTTGTTGCTGGATACTTTCAACACGTTGCGAATAATCACCATAGAGAAAATCATTGGCTTTTTTGCCGATGGCTTGGTGCGGCAGTACCCTGAAAATTGTGCTTGCGGCTTTGTTGATGGTGGTAATGGAGCCTGTGGCGTTAAAAGAGATAACCCCGGCGTCGATATTATCGAGAACGGTTTCGATATATTTGTTATGCTGCGCTATTTCAAGGTTTTGTTTTTCAAGCTTATAGTTCACTCCTCCAATTTCTTTACGGCTCGTATCAAGGTCTTGGGCCATTTTGTTGAAGGAGCGGACAAGGGTGGTCATTTCATCGGTGGGAGAATCTTCAAGGCGAATGCTTAAGTCGCCGGAGGCAATGCGTTTAATCCCCGAGGCAACAGCCAGCACAGGGGCGGAAAGATCCCTTGCCAGACGAAAGGCCAGCCAAATCGCCGCCATGGTGATAAGTCCTGTTAATACGGCTAAGCTGATGTAGAGAAGTCCCTTGAGAGAGCGCCTTACTTTGCGCAAGGTCTTATATTCATTGACTCCTTTGCCAATACGTTCGACTTGGGCGCTAAGCCCGGCCCCAAGGTTTTCCGCCTGCACGAGGAACATGCCTTCGTATTTGGCGAGGGGGGTAATATAGAAAAGATAGTCGCCCGTAAAGGCGGAAACAAGGCTACTGACCTGCCCGTCATGTTCAATGAGGTTGAGGTGGAGTTCGCCTCGAGCCGAGGCGTAAGGCTCGGAGGAATTATCGGGCGAACTCCAGATGATAAGGTTTTTCTGGTCGTCAATGACGCCTAAAAACTCAAGGTTATACTCTTTTTGTTTCAGGGCGAAATGATGCTGGATTGAAGCGCTCGTGATGGGGAGGGCGTTTTTGTCGAGGTATTGCTCAATGAAGTGTCTATGGTTATCAAGGTTTGTTTCGGTGTGTTCATAGGCCGAGCTACTGATACTCAAGGCTAATTCAAGGGAGGTTTCAATCTGTTCCTTGAACCAAAAGTCCATGGAAAGCTGGACAAATTTTGTGGTGACAAAAAGCATGAGAAAGCAGGGGATCATGGCGAGGCTGACAAAAGCCAGCGTGAGGCGCGAACGAAGCCCCGAGCCTAGAATACGTTGTCGGCGTTCCAAAAAAAGCTTGTAGCCATTGCGGATAACAACAAATAAGATGCCTAAGAGCAGGATAAAGTTGATGTTAAAAAGGGCCATGAAGAGGCGGTCGCCCGCGTACAGCTTGGCAAGTTGGATATAGGTGAGCACAAGCACAACGCAAAAGGCGATTCCGGCAATAAAAAGCTCGCGCTTACGCCGTTTTTTTTCAAGGCGTCTTGCTTGGGTTGCTCGCTGTTTAGGTGTGGGGCTATTTTCTGCCATAGTGCTTTTACCTAATAATGCTTGATAGAGTTGGCGCTAGCCTGACGGTATTAGGGAAAGGCCTAAGCTTGCTCGGTGGTTATTGATAAACATATTCCAGCGAGATGTTGAGTGTAGGTATGATTTCAGCCGACCAGAAAACGCTGTTTTGGGCAAGCCACGGGGGCGTTTCGATATGGTTAAGGGCTATGGAGCATGAGATAACGTAGGTGTGGTTGCGGCCTTCGAGCTCAATGAGGGAGAGGGGGATAAGGGAGAGGCTGATTTTTTGCCAAGAATTAGCAAGAAGTCGGGTCAGATTGCGGTCTTTAAGGGGTTGCTCAGAGCCCGGCATCAGGAGGTAAAATTCTCTGGTAAGGGGGTCGTGGCGGATAACGGAAGTGAACCGTAGGGAGGCGATGTCTGCGTTGCTCCACCAATCGCGTTTGCGCTGAATGTCCACGTCAATACCCAGTTCCACAACGGCGCCGTCTTTGAGAATATTGTAAAGCCCGTCTTCGTCGTCAAGGGCTAGCGCCAGATTAATGGAGAGAGTTTCATCTGTTGTTGAAAGGGAGAATGTTTGAATATCAAACCGTTTTGGGGGGGCGGCCTGACCGCTGACAGGCAGAGCCAAGGTGAAGACAAGGCTGAAAAGTGCCAGTAAGACCGTGAGCGTTTCTAAGGGGAGAGGGCGGCGCATAGGGATAAGGGCGCGCGAAAAAAAAGAGGGAGTGGTCAGCAGTGCCAAGGGGTCAGACATGTATGGTATACCTGAAAAAGTAATAAATTTTTCTATATCCCCCATTGTGACATACCTGTATATCCTTGGCAAGAGCGGTGTCTTTATTGACCTATTTTCTCTGGGTAGGGTTTCATGGCTAAAACCTCGTTTTGCCTGATAGATATTGCTTTTATCCGTATTTAGTGTCATGAATCTTTCATGCAAAAAAAGTTACGAATTCTTCAGGTTGTCAATGTTCGTTGGTTTAATGCCACGGCGTGGTATGGTCTGCGTCTCTCTCGTTTGCTTAAAGACGCGGGTCATGAGGTTTGTGTTCTTGGCTTGCAAGACACCGCAAGCTTTGCCAAGGCGCAAGAAATGGGCCTTAACCCCGTGGGGTTGAATATTAACACCCTTAATCCCTTGGGACTTTTTCCCGGTTTTACCGGACTTGTTAAACTGTTGCGGGATTTTTCGCCTGATATTGTCAATTGCCACCGGGGCGAAGGCTTTGTTTATTTCGCTCTCTTAAAAAAAATGGGCTTTCCCTTTGCCCTTGTTCGTACTCGCGGCGACCAGCGTCGTCCTCAAAAAACTCTCATAAACCAGTATTTGCACAACACCGCTTCTGAGGCGCTTATAACTACCAACGCCCATATGAAAGAGGTGTTTATGAATAAGTTCGCCACTCCCGCCGACCATATTCGGGTTATTTTGGGCGGGGTTGATACGGAGACATTTGCATTCTCAGCCGAGGGACGCGCGCGTTTGCGCGCTGAGCTGGGTATTGCGGATAACGAACAGGTGGTTGGGCTACTGGGCCGCTTCGACCCCGTCAAAGGGCATGAAACCCTTATAAAAGCCATGGCTTTGCTTAAGGAACGCCATCCTCACCTGCGTCTTATGCTGGCGGGGCGCGATTCAGCCATCAGTCACGATGAAATGAAAAACCTTGCGAGCCAAGCGGGACTGGATAATGCCGTCCTTATGGGCGAATGCGAGGATGTGCCTGCCTGTATTTCAGCCATGGACATTGGGGTTATCGCCTCCTTGGGGTCTGAAACCATCGCCCGAGTCGCTTTAGAAATGATCAGTTGCGGCCTTCCCGTCATTGGCAGTAACGTTGGGGTTATGCCTGATATTTTACCCGGCTGGGCTCTTTTCACGCCGGGACAGCCTGCCGCCCTTGCTTCGTGTCTTGGGGGGCTTGTTGAAAGCGAACAGCAAAAAGATTCGCTGTTACGCTGGAATAAGAATCTTCTTTCTACCATCAAAGACGAGGCGTTTTTGGCCCAGACCATGGAGGTTTACGAGCAGGCTTTGGCCTCTCGCAAAACAAGGGGATAATACATGCGTTATTTTAACAGCGACAACTATGCGGGTGTTCATCCTGCCGTTATGGACGCCCTTGTTCGGGCTAACGAGGGCGGCGCCCCTTCCTACGGCGGTGATGCCTTAAGCAAGGAAGCCGCAGAACTGTTTAAAAGCCATTTTGGCGCGACCTGTCGTGTGGGCTTTGCCTTCACGGGGACTGCCGCCAACGTCTTGTCCATTAAGAGCGTCTTGCGCTCTCACGAAGCGGTCGTGTGTGCCAGCAGCGCCCACATTGTCACGGACGAGTGTGGCGCAGTCGAGCATAATACAGGCTGTAAGCTGATAACGGTGCCCCCTATTCATGGCAAAATAAGCACTGAGTCTTTTCTTCCCCTTCTGCGTCTTCGCGGGTCGGTCCACACTACCTATCCCAAGCTTGTCTCCTTGTCCCAGCTTACGGAGGTGGGCACAGCCTATACGGCTCAGGAACTTCTCGCCATCAGCAAGTGGTGCAAGGCGCATAATTTCTATTTGCATATGGATGGCGCGCGTCTTGCCAATGCCGCCGCCGCGGCCAATACCACCCTTGCCGCCCTGACCTCGGAGGTTGGGGTAGATATTTTGTCCTTTGGCGGCGCGAAGAACGGCCTCATGTTCGGTGAAGCGGTCGTTTTTTTGAATCAAGCCCTTGGGCACGAATATGGCTATATCCAAAAACAATCCCTCCAACTTGGTTCAAAGATGCGCTTTGTGGCGGCTCAGTTCATAGCCTATCTCACGGACGACCTATGGCGCACCTGCGCCAGCCACGCCAACGCCATGGCTCAACGTCTTGAGGAAGGATTGAAAGGGCTGTCCTTTATGAAGCTTGTCCATCCAAGGGGTGGCAACGAGTTGTTTTATCGCTTGCCTAACGCGGTGCAACTGGCCCTTTCTCGGCAGTTTTCTTTTTATGTTATCGACCCCTTTGACGAAGAGGGCTTCCCTCACGACTACCCCCTGATTCGCCTCGTCACTGCCTTTAATACTCCTGAAGAAGAGATTGACGCTTTCATAGAGGCCGCCAAAGAGTGCGAAAAACTGGCTGGTTAGGGAAGGGCTAGGCTGTTTCTGGCGAGGTCGTTTCTGGCGAGGTCAGGCAAGGCTTTTGGTTGGACGGCGCTTTTTAAAATAGGCCATGGGTGACTTTGATTGGTCGAGACTTTTGTGAAGACCACAACTTTGATAAGGGTAGGGTGCCCTTGGCGTTGAAGTCAGTGCTTGTGAATGGGTTGATTTTTGAGGTGAGAGAGAATGTTTGAAGTGAGGCACTTACGTTGCGGTGTAAGATTGCCCCTTGGGTACTAAGGAAAAAAGCGAGGAGTTAGCATGTCTGTACTTTCTATGAATGATATTGATTTACAAGGAAAACGCGTTCTCATTCGTGAGGATTTAAACGTTCCTGTGAAAGATGGCGTAGTTACCAGCGATGCTCGTCTGCTCGCGGCTTTACCCACCATCAGGTTGGCTTTGGAGAAAGGCGCGGCGGTTTTGCTTATGTCGCATCTTGGTCGTCCCACCGAAGGAACCTGTCGCCCCGAAGACTCCCTTGAGCCAGTGGCGAAGCGCTTGTCGGAACTTCTGGAGCAGCCTGTCTCCTTGGCGGCGACCTATCTGGACGGGGTTGCAGTGGCGCCCGGTGAAGTGGTTTTGTGTGAAAACGTGCGTGTTAACGTGGGCGAAAAAAAGAATGACGCGGAACTTGGTAAACGCTATGCCGCCTTATGCGATGTCTTCGTCATGGACGCTTTTGCCACGGCACACAGGGCTCAGGCTTCGACTCATGCCGTCGCTCAGTTTGCTCCTGTGGCCTGCGCCGGACCCTTGCTCACAGCAGAATTAAAGGCGCTGGACGCAGTAGCTCGCAAGCCTAAGCGCCCTGTGGTCGCTGTTATCGGCGGTTCCAAAGTTTCTACCAAGCTCACTGTCCTTGAAGCCCTGTGTAAACAGGTCGATACCCTCATCGTGGGTGGCGGCATTGCGAATAACTTTTTGAAAGCCCAAGGGCATGAGGTGGGGATTTCCTTGTTAGAGCCCGACCTCGTTGGCGAAGCCAAGGCTCTGTTGGATGGTGGAGCGCACATCCCTGTGCCTACGGATGTTGTCGTGGGGACGGCCTTTTCAGCCGATAGCCCTGCCACTGTGAAAAAGGCCGAGGAAGTGACCGCCGACGATATGATTCTCGATATCGGCCCAGAAACAGCGGCTTCTTATGCCTCAATTTTTGCCAATGCCGGAACCATTATATGGAACGGGCCCGTCGGAGCTTTTGAGCTTGATCAGTTTGGCAAGGGCACGGAAACCGTGGCAAAGTCCATCGCGTCCAGCCCGGCTTTCTCCATCGCTGGCGGTGGCGATACGCTGGCGGCCATTGATAAATATGGGGTGAAAGAAGGCATCTCTTACCTTTCTACAGGGGGCGGCGCCTTTTTAGAGTTTTTGGAAGGCAAAACCTTGCCAGCCGTTGCTGTTTTAGAAGAACGTAATAAGAGCTAACCATAGCGAATTGCGGTTTGCCTTTCTGGCAGAAGAAACTTACCTTGCTGCTGAGCGAGGGATTGCGACGGTGCTTGTAGAATTGATGCGTTTTCTCAGAAGCCTCAGCAATGGATGACCCTCTTGAAGCCCATTCGCCAAGGGTTTGCCTATAATCTTCTTGTAGAGGAGAGCATCCCTTGCGCCTGTTCTCCTTCTTCTGTATCTGTTGCGGAAAATAGAAGGCGGAAAATAGCTGGCGAGAAATGGATTGCAAGGCCTATTCCCCTTTGCAGGGCTTTGGAGAGCGGTGCCCCTCAATCTGCAATTATTTTGTTGGTTATAATCGGCCTTAAGGCCATATGCCCATAAGGGCGTTTCCCCTGTGTTACTGTAAAGAGTTTTACGCTTATGAATGAAGAAAAGAATCCCGAATCAAATGCTCCCAAGGAGTTTGACCAGCAGGGTTATGTTGATGGCGGGCCGCTACGTAGCCGCATGGATGCCTTAAATGTCGCCCTTGAGCCAGAAGAAAGGGATAGGTCTGTTGAAAAGGGCAAGGCTGTTGAAAAGGCCACAGCGGTGACGAGCTTTGATATCTATATGGCGGAAAGCACTTTAGGGAGTGCCCCCACCGGCTCTTCGACTCATGGGCAGATGGGCGATTCCCTTTGGGAAAAAGAGGGAGGGGGAGAGAGCGTCACCCCTTTGCCGAAATTAGGCATGACAGATAATCACAGCGTACGGGAGATGGGTATGAGCGATTCAGGCACTCGTTTTGAGAAAGGTTCTGACACAGGTGTTGAGGCTAGCGCCCGTGGCGTAGACAGTCTCACCAATGGCCTAGATCTTGGGCCGCAAAGCCTGCACCAAAGTTTTGGGGGGGCAGGGGCGGGAAGTTCCTGTTCTGGTAATTCTGCCAGTTCTGCCAGTTCTGGTAGTTCTGGCGGATTTGGTGGAGTTCCCGGGGGTATGTGTCCCCTTTGGGCTGAGCTTAAAAAGCCCTGGAGAAAACGCCACCCCATTAAATTCTGGCTGGGCATTCTCATTGTGGTGCTGGGAATTTTACCAGCGATTTTTATGGGGGTGGCAGGCGAAGTTTCTGGCAAAGAAAAGGTTGCCGTGGTCAATATTGAGGGGATTATCCTTGATGGCAAAGAAGTCATTAAATGGATTGAGCAAGTGCAGGCGGACACGAGGGTGAAAGGGGTGCTGGTGCGAGTTAACTCCCCCGGCGGAGCCGTTACTCCATCTCAGGAGATATATTTTGCCATAAAGCGGTTGTCTGCGAAGAAACCCGTGGTTGTTTCCATGGGAGCCTTGGCGACTTCCGGTGGCTATTATGTCTCCTTGCCTGCCCAACGAATTTTTGCTGTTCCTTCCACGGTGACGGGGAGTATCGGCGTCAAGATGGATTTGACCAATGTGGAAGACCTTATGGATAAGTTGGGCATAGCGTCCACCTCCCTTGCCTCAGGTGCTTTGAAGGATGCCGGTTCGCCCTTTAAACCCCTGAAAGATAGCGAGCGCCAGTATTTTATGGGTGTTATTCAAGATATGTTTGATGATTTTTTGGCAACAGTCATTGAGCATCGCAAGATTACCCTTAAGCAAATGGAGGGTTTCGCGGACGGGCGAGCCTTAACGGGACGGCAGGCCAAGGAATTGGGTCTTGTTGACCAGCTGGGCGATAAAACTGACGCTTTGACCTATCTTTATAAAGAGTGCGGCCTTAAGCCCTCCAAAAACAGCTTGATAGAGGGGCCAGTTAAACCGCAGTCGATTTTAGAAAAGGTAACCGAAGCCACGGTGAATACGTTGTTATCCCGGGGTATTGGCCTCAGCAGCAACCCCGATTCTCCCATCTTTATGTATCGGTAGGTGTTGTTATTGCGGCTGGATTGTTGAAGAGGTCGCTGTCTAATTTGTTAATTCATGGGGGACGCTGTCCCCCATTCCCCCTGGCAAGGAAATGATTTCCTTGCATCCTCATGCATCGAATAACGCTGTTTGAATGGACAGGTACTTTATCCTAAATTGATATTCCCATCCCCCCTCAGGTTCTAATCTTTCTGTGCAATGGTCGTCTTCTTGACTCCCCCCGCAAGCCTTTGAAAATAGTCCTGGGCTTGTCGTATGTCCTCCTCGTCAGGGTGTTTGGCGGCTTCTTTATGGCGCGCCATGCGTTCTGGCGTCATGGGGTGCGCCATGCGCAGAGCGCCGTTAGTCTGCAGGGTGTTTGTGAGGGAGGCGTGGATTTTTCCCTGACACAGAAAAGAGCCTAAGACCGTGTTGCCCACAAGAAGCTCATTGGCGGCCGCTATTACTTTGAGAGCGTGAGGCGAGTCAGGGTAGGCGCCGAGGGTGCCAAAAAAAGCGACCTGCTGACCTTGAAGGGTTCTCATGAATTTTGCCATGCGGCTATCCGGCGCACCTTTACGAACCCAAAAGCCTAAAAGATATAAATCGGCGGGGGGGGAAGAGGGGGCTTGTTCAATTGAACATATGTGTGTAGTGTGCGAAAAAATCGCTCGAATACCACGAGCAAGTTTTTCAGTGTTACCCGTTACACTTGAGTAGATGATGGATATTTTCATTGTTTAGCTAAAATGGGTAAAAAAGTTGAAAATGTTGTAAAGACAGAACTGACCTCGTTTTATGTGAATTTATACCAAATTTCGCATAAAAAAAGTATTGTCTGCCATTGACAGAATGAAAAGTCTGGTTTATGAAATTCTGCTTTGGCATTCATTTATTTTTAGAATATTAATATCGGAGGAGCACAATGCCCACCATCAACCAGCTCATTCGTCAAGAGCGCAAGGCTACCTTGAAGCGTAAGAAAACTCCTGCTCTTCAAGCGTGTCCCCATAAGCGTGGCGTTTGCACCCGTGTGTATACCACCACGCCTAAGAAACCTAACTCGGCTCTTCGTAAAGTAGCCCGTGTTCGCCTTACCAACGGTATGGAAGTAACTGCTTACATCCCTGGTGAAGGTCACAACCTGCAGGAACACTCTGTTGTAATGATCCGCGGTGGTCGTGTAAAAGACTTACCTGGTGTTCGTTATCACATCGTGCGTGGTTCTCTTGATGCCGCCGGCGTTGCCGACCGTCGCAAGAGTCGCTCAAAATACGGCGCCAAGCGTCCTAAATAAGGAGTTCTCCCTATGCCTCGTAAAGGCCCTATTCCAAGACGCGAAATTTTGCCTGATCCTGTTTACAACAGCCGTCTTGCAGCGCGTTTCATTAACCGTCTTATGCGTAACGGCAACAAAGGTGTTGCTGAAAGAATTTTTTACACCGCCCTTACCGAACTGGCGGCTAAAACTAACGAAGAACCTTTGCGCGCTTTTGAAAAAGCCATTGATAACGTAAAGCCTCATTTGGAAGTTAAAGCCCGTCGTGTTGGTGGTGCTACCTATCAGGTTCCCATGGAAGTGCGCCCAGATAGACAGGTTTCTCTGTCCATCCGCTGGCTCATTCTCTATGCTCGCGCTCGTGGCGAACGTGGTATGGTTAACAAGTTGACTGCTGAATTCGTAGATGCTTACAACGCTCGCGGTGGAGCAGCAAAGAAACGTGAAGATACTCACCGTATGGCTGAAGCTAACCGTGCTTTTGCTCATTATCGCTGGTAAGCGGAGGTTCGCAAGTGGCTAGACAAACTGATATTTCGAAGCAAAGAAACTTCGGCATCATGGCTCACATTGATGCTGGAAAGACCACAACGACCGAGCGTATCCTGTATTATACAGGTGTTTCGCACAAGCTCGGCGAAACACACGATGGCGAAGCGACCATGGACTGGATGGAGCAGGAGCAGGAGCGTGGTATTACCATTACTTCCGCCGCTACCACCTGTTTTTGGAATGATTATCGCCTGAACATCATCGATACCCCCGGGCACGTTGACTTCACTATGGAAGTTGAACGTTCTTTGCGTGTTCTTGATGGTGCCATTGCTGTTTTTGACGCCGTTGCTGGTGTTGAGCCTCAAACGGAAACCGTTTGGCGTCAGGCCGACCGCTATAAAGTTCCCCGGATGTGTTTCGTCAACAAGATGGACCGCATCGGCGCGGACTTTGACCGCTGTGTCGCTATGATTCGTGACCGCCTTGGCTGCAAGCCTGTTCCTCTGCAAATCCCCATCGGGGCAGAAGACAAGCTTGATGGCGTTATTGACCTTATTAGTGGTCGCGCCTTTATTTTTGACAAACAGTCCAAAGGTTTGGAGTTTGAAGAAACTGACGTTCCCGAAGCTTTGAAAGACGAGTTTGATATTCACCGCAGCGCCATGCTTGAAGCCGTTGCCGAAGAAGACGAAGCTACCCTTGAAAAATACTTGGGTGGCGAAGAGCTGACCGAAGACGAAATCATTGCTTGCATCCGCAAGGCAACCATCGCTCAGAACATCGTTCCTGTTTTCTGCGGTTCTGCTTTCAGAAACATTGGTGTTCAACAAGTTCTTGACGGTGTTGTGCGTTACATGCCTTCACCCCTCGACGTTGAAGCCATTGAAGGCGTTAACCCCGATAACCCCGAAGAAGTTATCGCTTGCCATCCTGATGACAAAGAGCCTTTGGCCGGTCTTGTGTTCAAATTGTTCACCGACCCTTACATCGGTCACTTGTCCTTCTATCGCATTTACTCTGGTGTTATTGAGTCCGGTCAGACCGTTCTGAACACCACCACAGGCAAAAAAGAGCGTGTTGGGCGTTTGCTCCAAATGCACGCCAACAAGCGTGAAGAAGTAAAATGGGCTGGCGCTGGCGACATCGTTGCCGTTGTTGGTCTGAAACAAGTCGGCACAGGCGATACCATTTGCTCTGTTGACCGTCCTGTTCACCTCGAATCCCTTGAGATTCCTGAGCCTGTTATCGAAGTTGCCATTGAGCCTAAAACAAAGGCCGACCGCGACGCTCTTTCCGCCGCTTTGAACAAGCTGGCTAAAGAGGACCCTTCTTTCCGTGTGAAGGGTGACGAAGAAACTGGTCAGACCCTTATTGCGGGTATGGGTGAATTGCACCTTGAAATTATCGTTGACCGCCTCCTGCGCGAGTTTAACGTTAACGCAAACGTAGGTAAGCCTCAGGTTGCTTACCGCGAAACCATTACTAAACCCGGCAAGTCCGACCTTAAATATGCTAAGCAGTCCGGTGGTCGCGGTCAGTATGGTCACTGCGTTATTGAAATCGAACCCCTTGAAGAAGGCGAATACGAATTTGTTAACAGCATTACCGGTGGTGTTATTCCCAAAGAATTCATCCCTGCCGTTGACAAAGGTATTCAGGACGCCCTTAAGTCTGGTATCCTTGCTGGATTCCCCGCTGTTGGCGTTAAAGTTAACCTCGTATTCGGTTCTTACCACGATGTTGACTCTTCCGAACAGGCTTTCTACATCGCTGGTTCCATGGCTATTAAAGATGCCATGAGCAAAGCTGGCGCTGCCATTCTGGAGCCTATCATGGACGTCGAAGTGGTTACTCCTGACGACTATGTTGGTGACGTTATGGGTGACCTTAACGGTCGCCGCGGTCGTGTGCAGAACATGGAAGCCCGTGTTGGTTCCCAGTCTGTCCGCGCTCAGGTGCCTCTCTCTGAAATGTTTGGTTATGCCACCGACCTTCGCTCTAAAACGCAAGGCCGCGCTACCTTTACCATGCAGTTCCACCACTATGAGAAAGTGCCCCAGAATATCAGCGAAGACATTGTTTCTCAGCGTAAGCCCTCTGGGGATTAATAGCGTAAGCCCTCTGGCGGATACTACTGGTTGGCTAAAAATAAATAATGCAGAAAAAGCGCACCGAAAGGTGCGCTTTTTTGTGGTGCAGAGGTTTTGTGGTGCAGAGATTGTGGGTAGGTAGGTGAATGTTTTTTGAGGGGCCTTGCCCCTCAAACACCCCACAAAGGGCATGATGCCCTTTGAACCGCACAATTTCTGAGGTAAGTGTCTCTGTTCTTTAGCGAACTCATCAGCTTGTGAGGGGGTCATTTCTTGCCGGGACAAAGGAAGAACAAAGGAGAAAGTTTCTCCCAGTGCTTTTATGTAGCGAACAGGCTTCCAGAGTGTTTATTTCCCTTTCCTCCAGTTACTTTAAATAAATAGAGCGGCTATCCAAGGACAGCCGCTCTATTTATTTAAATGTATATTCTGCGTGAGAGGAAATCTATAATCCTGTTACGCTTTGGAGGATGTAGAGGGAAACATCCTCATTCGACACATCGGGGATGTAGTTGTCTCCTGTATGGAATTGCTGGGAAGTGCTCTCTTGAGAGAAGCTCTCCACAAAAGCATCGAGAGCTGTGTCTGCCTCTGTTCCATCGTGAAAGAGACCGGCGATCTTAGGAGCGCTGAGAACGGTATCCCAATCAACCGCATCACCACCGATAGTCAGGGTAATGTTCGATGAACCAAGGCCTTTAATATACTCATTAAGCCACTGTAAACCAGCTAAACCACCATTGTTTTCCAGATCAATGCTTATTTTTTCAATGCTCATGCCATCCATGGCGTTTGTTCCTAAGTTCTCAAGCCATGCTTTGTAATTTGTATTAAATTCACTGATGCTATCAGCTTTCAAGACAAGGGTATCGGTGCCATCGCCAGCTGCGATGGTCAAGGCGCCTTTGGCGACGGCTCCGTTCAGGGTGATGATATAGTCGCCTTTGCCTGTATCAATGATATTTTTACCTGTATCGCTGATGTCTGTAGAATTGAATTTTTTAAGGCTTATGTCTCCAGTGATGGAAACAGAATCATTGCCGTCAAAGGTCTGGATGGTATTCTTTCCCCCTTCCCCCGCGGTCATGTTGCCTGTGATGTCAACAGAAGCACTTTCCGTGCCGTTATTCTTGCCAACTATAATATTGTTATGCGAGGCTGTGCCAAAGGCGGCCATGGCTGCGGACAGGCCCCCTGCTTGGCCCGTAACGGTGACTGTGATGCTGTTGCCGGCTTCTAAAATGTTCTCGGTGAGGACACCTACCCCTTGGGTGTCTCCGGCCAAAAGACCTGTAGCATCACCATTTGAGGAGGTTATATCGAGAGTAATGCTCTCTTTCCCTTCTATGTGGTTGCGAGTGACGAGAGGGATGGCATCAGGGTTACTTCCCAGCAATGAGTGGTAGTTTGCGTCAAGGCCTTTAGCCCCAGTGTAGCCAGCGACATTTATAATGGTATTACTGCTTTCAATATGGTTAAGGCCACCACCAAAGGTGTTGTCGAGGCCCGTGGCGTCTTTTAGGTTACTTAAAACGTCAACCCTTACGGTTTGGCCTTCAAGCTTATTGTAGGTCTGTTCATTGGTTCCGCTGCGAACCGAAAGACCCTCAGCTGCACTGTCGGCTTCAGCTTTGAGTGTAATATTACCATGAGCTTTAAGGGTTGTATTGGCTCCTGCTCCGGTTGAGTTAATGGCTACGGCTCTGCTATTGCTATCGTGTGTATAGTTTAAGGCTGTGATGTCAATGTCGTTGGCCGAAGTAAGCTTAACGTTGGACCCACTCGCATTAAAAATGCCATAGCTTCGGGTGGCCTGTTGTCCTGAGCTAGTTAAGCTGATATCGCCGTCTGTTGAGGTAAGGTGGACGGCATTGTCACTATAAACACTATGGATAGAGCTTTGGATATCACTAGGTTTGCTTTGACCAGTCTCTACGCTGATGCTTCCTGCTTTGATATTAAGGAGTAGCGTACCGTCGATTCCAGGGGTTTTATTAGTTCCCAAGAGGATAACGCTCCCTTGATTGGGGTCGTGTTCTCCAACAATGCTTAGGTCAACATTATCACCATAAATAACGTTTTTTAGGTTATTTATATTGCCGGGGCCTGGGCGGTTTTGTTCAGGTAATTGGGGAGTATGAGGGCCACTCGATTCACCTGGGTTAGGCACGGCACCATAGGCTATCGTGCCTAGGGTTGCCGTTACTCTACCGGGATCTGTAGGGGCTGCAGTTAAGGGAGGGGTTGGGTCTTGAAATAATTCTGCCAAATCTTGAAGATTTCTTTCAGTTACTTCACCTGACCAGAACATGCTTTCGAGGCTTCCCAGTCTGTCCAAACCGTCAAGGAGGTCCCCAGAGCCGTCTCCATAGGCGTTAAGCCCACTGCTGGAAGCGGTTGTGAGACCTGCCGCCGTACTGATATCCATAGTGGGATCAAGGCTGGCGAGAAGGTCGGCGCTGGTGATTTCGGTGCCGTCTTGGAGGACAAGGGTGGGCAGTTCAGCCCCGTTTGTGACGAAAAAATCACTCAGGATAACGGTACCTTCATTGGGGAACTGGAGGGAAAGGTCGTTATCTGTTCTTTCAACCTGTGTTTCCGCAGGGTTGAAGTCCAACTTGATGGTTGGTGTGTTTTCTAGGGCTATGGTGTGCACCGTACGGGCGGTGGGTACGGAAATTATATATTGAGACATAGGAATATCCTTAGGGAAAAAACGAGAGTTGCCTTTATTCTATATGAGTAACTATCACTTGTGTCAATAAATAAGTGAATGCGATTACTTCATCATTGGTTGATTTCCTGCCCAATGCGCAACCACTTGGCGAGGTGGTGAAAAAGCTCCACCGGGTTAATAGGTTTGGTTATATGCGCGTTCATGCCAGCGTCCATGCTTTTTTGGCGATCGTCGCTCATGGCGTGGGCCGTCATGGCGATGATGGGCAGCTTTGCAAACTGCTCTAGCTCTCGGATTTTCGAGGCGGCCGTGAGGCCGTCCATAACGGGCATTTGGATGTCCATAAGCACAAGGTCAACCGTATTGGCGGCCAAGAAGTCAAGGGCTTTTTGGCCGTTTTCGGCAATACTTACCTTAAGACCCGTGTGGGTGAGCATTTCTTCAGCCA
>CAZYJQ010000034.1:0-15676 GCA_964647835.1 uncultured Desulfovibrio sp.
ATAATTGCGACGCCATCCGACAAGCAATAAGTGAACTCTCGGAACCATCAAGAGCGACAAGAATTTTTTTGAATCCCATACAGCCTCCAATATCGTTAAAGTAAATAAAACCGTATCCAGTGATTATAGCCAAATAGAAAGATTAAATCTAGTCCCCCAAGCTTTTGACAATATTCTTATGTTTCTTATACAGAACTAAGCATTTTTACAACCGAAGCAAGGGTAGTCATCCCCTCATACTTGTCCCAAAGCAACTGGGAAGAGTAGAAAAATCCGCAAGAAAAAGACGAAGAGTGGCACGGACAAGCCTTATCCAGGGTGTAGCTGACCGCAAAAAATAAGGGGACACATTGGGGGAGAATCAAATAATCACTAAAACAAAAGAGGCTAGAAGAAACTACAGTTCCATCTAACCTCTTTAATTCATTATGGTGCCGAAGAAGGGACTTGAATAATCAAAACAACTATATGTATATTTTGAATTATACTAAAAACAGCAACTCACATAACCGACAATATAACCAACACATGGATTTGTGTCTCGCTTTTTTCTCAGTAGATGTGTATCAAAGAAGCTCATAAATCACTTTGAAAGTACACTTTACAGTTCGCACTCCCTCACCCCCAAAACCACCACCCGCCCAACCTGACCGCCAGCCAAAAGAGCACCGCCCTCACCTTCCTGCCGCTTTCCCATATACACAGAAAAAAGCGGTTGTCGGCGAGTAACCTGTCCCGCCAACTCCCGCCTTCTTCATAAGCCATATCGTGAATGTCACAGCAATAGCGACACCCGATATCACGACCAAGGAATGTCTTGTAGAACCACGTCACACCGCCTGAACAACCGTTGCTGATATCGTTCAGGGCTTCGTGGCTTATATTATTCCTCTTCCCCATACCCCTTCACCACCGAATACTCCACCACGATAGCCTCAACCTTCGCCACGTCCCCTGACATCTGCACAGCTTTGAGGGCCGTTTCATAGGCTTGCTGTTCAAGTAAAGTCTGGATGCCAGCGTTGTAAGCTGTGTCGGCATTGTTGATAATGCGCTGTGCAAAACTTTCAGGTGTGCATTGCCCAGCTTCGGCGAGTTGTTCCACAAGATGAATAGCTACCTTACTCCCCCCAGCCCCTAGCACAAACCTACCCCGCATGTCAGGCGTGGTCATCATGGGGCCAGTGGGTGACTTGTAGGTTCCGCCATCACACAAAGCAAACTCCTCGTTAGCTTTTCCTGTATGCGGATTGATGGGACGCTTTCCATCCGAGCCGCCAAAAGTTCCTGAAAATGAAATAGTCATACCAGGGATAAACATGGATGAAAGAGCCTCCTCTAGTCCCTCGTCAACCTCTTCCTTCAGAGCCTTAAACTTTTCATCGTGCGCCAATGGGTCCTGTAAATGCCTTGGTCCTGCCATTATTCCGCCTCCCTTTGCCCGCTGATAACGTGGGCGGTTATATCGTGGACTGGCGCAATATCGTCATGCCAGATAATAGCCGTGCTTATCTGTCCTACCTCGCCAGCCTCTCTGTATTGATAAATTTCCTTGTCTTCCCCTGCCATACAGTACAACCCATCGAAATAGACCTGCAGTGCTCCAGAACCAACAACAAAAGCAGGAACAGTAAACTTACTGCCTGCCTGTACAGTTTCCGCCCTCGTGCCGGATAAAGAATGAAGAACATCACCCGTTACCGTCACCTTGGCGGACTCAAGAATACCCTTGGCCTCGTCAAGATATGCGGTCAAGCGTCCTTCAACGGCTTGGGTTGCATCCTTCGCCGCATTGCCGGCCGCCGTCACAGCCTCGTCACGAGCCAGCGCCACAACCTCAACGAAACTTCCCGCCTCGGTCACAAGCCTTTGCATCTCTGACACAGATGCTTGAGCTTGCGCTACTTGGTCGATTACGGTCTGCACATCACCCGCCGTACTGGTCGCCGCGCTGACCGCTTCATCTCGCGCCGCTTCGACAATAACCTTGGCAGATTGCGCCGCCTCCACCAGCTCTGCTAAAAGCTTCTCGGCCTTCTTTATTGCCAAGACCGCCGCTTGCTCTGCCGCAATTTCAGCCGCGTTGCCAATGGTTACGTCAACATTGCCCTGTATGGACTCGGCCTTGTCCGCCGCCGCTTCGGCCCTGTCTCTGGCTTCTTCAGTCAACGCAAGCAAATCCTCTTGATGTTGGGATACGTTGCTGGCGATGGCCCATGCCGACCAGATAGCCCCCGCTGGAGCGTCAAACAAGAGCTTCACGTCACGAGATATTTCATCCTCGCTTCCCATTTCCTCATATTGCTGAATGTTCGCCGTCTCGTACTCATTGACGGGGTAACAGGTAAACCCGTCCATCATAAGCAGAAGCATTTCACGCCCTGGGAAGTAGCCCACAGGCATCCGCAACACGCTCCCCGTTGGCAAAGCTTCCTTGGTTGTCCATGTACCGCGAAGGTTGGTGATGCCTTTGGCGAGAATGACGGGCTCCTGAATATTCTTGATGTCTTCAAGAGCCTGTTCCGCCTTGGCAACGATCTCTTCAAGTTGCGCGTATATCTCTTCAACGGACAGCCCCGACTCTTCGGCGACAATACCCGTCTTCACACACCGTTCAAGAATTTCTGCCAACTGCTGAATGAGCATCACCACCACGTCAAAGGTGGTTTCAATCTCTTCCGTTGAAAAGTTCCCGCCATTCTCAAGGTCAAGGTTCTGCTCAAGTTCCAGTATGCGGGCAATGGTGATTTCCTGCCCTGACGGTAACGGCTCATAAAAGACTACGGCATAACTTCGCGCGCCCTCCTCCATAACATCAAAGCCCGAAGTCATAACCTCGGACACACCACCAACACCGGGCGTAAACACCTGCACATGAGCGGCGCTTAATACAGGGAAAGGAATAGGGAAATAGGTAGTAACCCCATTGCCCCTGTACCGAATCTTTGTTTTTTGGGTTGTTAAAGCCACAGGCAGTCCTCCTTGCCGAAACGGTTTCCCTTAGGTAGAAAGGTAGAAAGCCAAAGGGAGAACATTATAAATTTAAAAGAGTTTGTATCCGAAGCTATTACACAAATTGCAGAAGGTATCAGGGACGCACAGCAAAAAGATACTGGCGCCATTGTGTCACCACAGTTGGGTTTTGATAATGCTAGTAAGAAGAATCTCTTTGGACATGGGGCCAATTTTAAAGAGCCCAGCAATGTACGCTTTGACATAGCTGTCACAGTCTCCGAACAGTCTGACGGGCAAGGCGGAGCTAGCATTAATGTCCTTGGACTCAGGCTTGGTGAGGACATTTCATCGCAAGACAAAAACGAAACCGTTTCCAGAATTACTTTTGAACTACCCATAATCTGGCCCATTGCTCCAAGATAAAATTCATTTTTATAGATACATGGTCATTTTTATAGTGCCAGCAGATGTTTCTTTGCTCGGTGCTATGTCGCCGTTCTCCGAGAGATGAATCTCAACATCTATACTGCCGCCCGTGAAGCACCCCAACCCTCGCTCGATGGCCTCATGCTTTTTCCCATCTTGCTCTAGCGAATAATCCAACACCTGTTGCCGCGCTTTATCTAAAAAGCTTTTGATTTCCATAACTCCTCCCAGTGTTATTGTTACACTTCCGACCAGCGTAAGGGACTGCAAGGGATATGGCTAAATAAAAGTCCGTGAATACGGAGATAACCGTAGGAACAAAAAAGCCCCTTTCGGGGCTATCTTAAGTTAGTAGTGAAATCTACAGGCAAGCACAATCAGCGTATCGTCCTTAACGGTATAAACGAGCCTGTGCTCCCTATCAATGCGCCGTGACCAACATCCGGCAAGGTCGAAGCGCAGTTGTTCCGGCTTGCCAAGCCCGCTTGAGGGCGTTTCAAGGGCATTGGCGATAAGGCGCTTTATCTTGTCTGCCTTCTTGGGGTCTGTAGTCTTCCAATATTCAAAGTCAGCAAGGGCCTGTTCTGTGAACTCAAGCTTCATAAAGACTCCAAGTCTACTTGGCTTGTCCTTCCTTCATGAGCGTTTACCAGTGAATTGCGTAAGTGGGCGGCGTTAGCAGGGCTACTTAATAGATAAGCCGTCTCCTGAATGCTGTTGTAATCCTCCAGCGACATCATCACCACCGATTGCGCCTTTTGGCGTGTGATAATAATGGGCGCGTGATTTTCGCACACAGCGTCCATTGTCTCTGCTAAGTTTTGCCTTGCCTGTGTATATGAAATAGCGTCTGTTGCCATTTTACCTACCTCCATTCTGTACAGATAATAGTACATGGTGGTAAATGAGTCAATGGGAGGTGAAAAGAGAAAAGCCCCTTTCGGGGCTTCGTGGGTTAGGGGGTTAGTTTTTCTTGAACGCAAGAACCTTACTACCTGTCCGTATTTTCGGTTGTTTAACTTCTTCTCTTTCTGGCTCATATTCAAATCCACAAAATGTGGCCAAATCATTCATTGGCAGAGAGAGCGTAGCGGCTATGTCTTCTAATGTGATGTGTAGCTCATTACGGATTAAATCAATAACTTTTTTTGTAACCTTTGGGCGCTCTGGGGGAATTACATCATCTAACGGTTCTTTATTCCTCCAGCGGCGTTTACTTATATTTATCTGGAAATTCTTATAGGCGCCTTCAGACAAGATGCCTAAATCTTTGCATCTATATAATTGAGCCTGAATCGATGTTTTCCATCTCTCCTTAAGAATAGTAAATATATCTAGGCTAGGATACCGAAATTCATTGAGGTAGGAGCGTGCTGGCATGAGGAATGAGGATGCGAATCTATTCGCCTGATGCTCAATGAGCTTAAGGTCAGTAAAGGGATCACTTACCTTTCTATGCAGGATTAAGTGGCCCAATTCATGTGCCAAACTAAACCTATCTCTACAATTCCTGCCATCCTCTGCGACCATAACAACAACAGGAACCTCATTATTGCTTTGCCATTGCGAAAAAGCATCCTCAGCCTTAACATTTAAAGGCATGTTTATAATAATAATGCCATTATTTTCCATGAGCAAAGTTAAATCCGAAATAGGACCAAGCCCAAGTTCCCAATATTCCCTGACCGCTATGGCTATATCCTCAATTTCATCATCCGTAACAGACTTGTAGCGATTGCTGATATCAAGGTGAAGGGGAATGTTTGCAGGTACAAAGTTAACAACTTCGTTTAAATACGAGTAAAAATCTTCAAACCATGATAACTTAACTTTTGCTTTGTTCCATTCTTTTTGGGCAAGGTTAGCTTTAGAGCGAAAGTAAATTGGATCTGGTGATTGTGGAGATAGTGGTTTTTGTAAGTAAGTAGCTGGGATATTCAAGCTTCTTACAAGGGAGCCAAGGGCTTCACCCTGTGGGGTTTGCTTGTTTTTTTCATAGTTGCTCAATGACTGCCTGGATATACCGGACAATTCCGATACCTCCAGCTGGGTCAGCCCACGAGCAATCCTTGCTTCTGTGAGCCTTTCTCCATAAAACTTTGAGCTTGCATTCATTTTAGTCTTCTGCTGTTTTTGCAGCTTCCCGCAAAGTAATAAATGTTTTGTCTTGGATAGATTCGCACTTAGGCTTCTCAAATTCTTTTCCAAGATAAATATCTGAAATAGCAATGTAGGACCGATAGCTGTTAGCGTCAGGCATTGCTATTTGAACAAACCCTAATTCATGCGCAACTTCTTTGCTTGGCCCATGAAGGATATAAACATAAGCCATGTCCTCAAAAGCTTTGTTAGGTTGTAATATACCAAGTTGCAACTGATTGCTAGTGGCATTTGACATACGGTAATCAGCAGGGCGAGGAAAATCTCCTGGCTTAAGAACTCTATGGGTTGTTATCTTTAAACGTTTACTACAGACGCAAGCATGAGGCCGCTTCTTTTTATTCTCCCCATATGTCGCCTCTAGCGAGTCAGGATATTGCCTAGCCCATTTAAGAAGCTGGTTTTGCGCAGATAACCCCTGCATGTCAGGGAGGCGCTCAAGCTCAAGAGGGGCATCAAACGCTGTAGTAGGGAACTTTTCACCAGGTATCTGTTTTTTTCCCAACTCATATGCTTCTTGATAAGCATCACGAAAAATTTGTAGAAGATGAGCCTCATAAGAATTCGGTAGTTCAGCTTGCAATAGGTTCATCCATTCGTAGCAACTCAAA
Organism: uncultured Desulfovibrio sp.; assembly: GCA_964647835.1. Taxonomy (GTDB): domain Bacteria; phylum Desulfobacterota; class Desulfovibrionia; order Desulfovibrionales; family Desulfovibrionaceae; genus Frigididesulfovibrio. The sequence goes on from CAZYJQ010000034.1 coordinate 6,153, forward strand.
TAAATACCCCCCTTGGGTTTACATAAAAATAAAATGTAAAGAAAGTGCAGTTTTTATTAAACAATGTAAAGAGTATTCCAATATAATAATAGAGTCAATGAGTTTTGAATCAAAAATAATATAGCTCATTCTCTCAAGCACATTCACTCCCCCCCTTGCCTAATCCACCGTCCTCCCTTATAGAATAGGAAACACTCGGCTACCATTCTTGGTCACGTCATATGGGCGTGGACGAATTTGAGTGGGAAGTAGGGGGAGGGTCAAAGGTGAGCAAACATGATGAAAACTATCCTTGCTGTCGTGGGTGGCCTTACCCTTCTATTAATTTTCTTTCGGTTTATCTTGCCGCCTCTGATTGGTTTTTTATTTCCTCTTTATTCAGGTAAAGCATTACTCAAGAAGTATCTCATTGAGTATGGGGTGGACGTATCAACCTTCCCCGACCAATTTTTACAGGAGTGCGCCAACCGCGCGTACAAAGTTGCCCTAGCGCTCGGCACAGGCACTCGATTATCGACTATGGAGTATTATGACGGGCAGTTGCAAGGTGTTGCTGTGTTGGTTTGTCAGGTCGTTTTAGACGGAGATATTGAGGGAGTAGATAAGTCTATGTTGGATATGTTGGCAAGGTATGGAGTTTATCCGAGAACTTGAAGCCGCTAAATAAATACTTTACATTTTGTTACCTTGAAAGTCAGAAAATCGCGGAGCTGCGGGGGATAGTGTTTCACTGCCGTTTCTATGAGGGGAGGCCGCGTCCCTCCAAGGTAAAGAGTAAAGGCCCCGAGGGGCCTTTTTCTTTTTAGAGGTTAGCTCTTCCATGTGGCAAGGTGGCGACATTCAGCACAGATTGTCCGTTTTTCCTTATCGCCTCAAGGGTGCAACTTAAGACCAATTTCATTGTCTGGATAGCATCAATATTAATAGACGCTAAGTTATAGAACTGCCCTGCTTTATCCGAGGTATTAGCAATGGCCTTTTTTCTGACATACAACGATATCTCTGTATAGATATCTTCAAGTTCAATCTGAGCCATACGAGCCGCATCGTAAAGTTTCTCCAATTCTTCGTCACGCTCCATTACAGGAATTAAATTTTGTTGGTTACGTCACCCATAACCGACTTTATAACCAACACATCAATGCGCTGTAAAGACAATCTTTGAGAGTTCTTGATAGTAATTGAGAAAACCAGCCCACAAAAAAAGCCCTAATCTTATTGACTAGGGCTACTTATTGACATCTCTTGAGAGCTATTGATACTTCTTGAGATTTAAAAACTGGTGCCGAAGAAGGGACTTGAACCCCCACACCATTGCTGGCACTAGAACCTGAATCTAGCGTGTCTACCAATTCCACCACTTCGGCGTAAAGAGGTCTATACCTGAGCAAGACCCATTATGGCAAGAAGTTTTTTAAACTTTTTGACCTTTTCCAACTTTATCCTTCTCACACCAAATCATCGAAAATTCAGTCTTATGCCTTGCGGGGGCAAAATACCCTGAAACCCCTGATAACGGTCAACGGCCTCTCTGCCAAATAGTAGAGACAGACCTGACTAGCGCCCCTTTATCCGTAACACCTCATCTCGCTATCCAATGCTACCTTAAAGATTCCATAAGTTTATTTTACTCCACACTCGACATAATTAGCACATTAGGCCCTTGTACCCCTCTCCCTCATTTGTCCTGCCTATACTTTTGGCTTGTCTTGCCTTTAAAGGAAACACGCTCAGTAGATGCAAGCCTATGAAAGAGGAACAATCCTAGTAAGATTAATTTTTTCTATCTACCTGTAACCGAACTTGCTCCCTTGAGTATTTTCATCAATGGGCTCAGGGAATTGAGCGCAACTCGCTATGTCGAAATAGTCAAAAATGACCATAAAAACCATTAGCAAAGAGCAAAAATAGTCCAATAATGCCTGCTCCATAGGTTTTTTAGAGGGTCAAAAATCATTCTCTCCCTTAGGAAGCATTAAGTACTCGGCAAATACACCGATACATATACTAGGGTCAATTCTAACAAACGAGGGTAGAATTATGATAGGAAGTATCAAATCGCCAGGTGCCGGTGGTCTACTGAACTCGCTCAAAGAAATAATTCCTGAGAACGCTGTCCCAGAGCCAACACTTCGAGACACCCTAGCCGCCATAGTACCGCAAAGTTCAGCACAATCTTCGAGTGCAGCCAACCTCATGTCGAACAACTACACCTCCACAGAAAGCGGGCAGTCGCCCTATGTAGCCGCCCTGCTCAATTCATTCGCCATCGATAAAGAGATGAACGCCAAAAGCCAAAAAGACGTCATTGACAACGTTGTACCTGATAAGGTCAAAGAAGCGGCCTTTTGGTATGGCGATAGACGCATGCGTCAGGCAAAAATGCTCAAAGATTCCATTGAATCCAACGCCGAAAATCTCGACAATATTAAAGACAATATCGAGAAAAAAGCTCAGGAAGGCCATAGCAGTGTTGTCGACAATACCCTTACAAACACCAACGACAACGCACAAATCACGCAGAGCGGACTTAATGCAGGGGGAACTTCAAAAGAACCTTCGGCACAAAGTGCAGAGTCGAGTACGCCTTTACCCAATCTTGGCGTCGAATCAACAGCTGACACGCCTGCTCCTCTGCCCCCCTCCACCACCTTCGAAAAGCAAGGAACTGCCCTCCAAACAACGGCAAATCCAGCTCAAACTACCCCCTCTAGCACAAGTCAAAACGCCGAAAACACAAGTTCTACACCGCCTGCCAGACCTTCGCTTAACCTCGTGGTCTAATGCCCCAGAATCCCAGCGGGACTCAAATGCAGAAAAAAGTATATCCCCAATCTCGATCGAGCACAAAAAAACGAGGAAGGACAGCCTTCCTCGTTTTGCTATGGTATGTGGATATTTGTAGTGCAATCAATAGAATTGCAAGTTTCTCTCAGCCAAAAAATGAATCGTCCAAGCTATAGTCGTCCAAGTCTTAATCGTCTTTGAGCATGGCGAGAGCCTGCTTACATAGAAATCGGTTGCTGGCTAGAATATCACCCCGACCCAAGGTAAAGGGGGAACCATCCATATGCGTCACAACCCCGCCAGCCTCGCGGACAATACAGCAACTTGCCGCCATGTCCCAAGGTTTGAGGCCAGACTCATAAAAAATATCGAAGCGCCCTCCAGCGAGCCAAGCCAAGTCGACCGCCGCCGCCCCACAACGCCTCACCCCGCGCGCGGAGACAAGGACCTTGCGTAAGCGGTGTAAAACTTCATCCACATCTTCTTCAATGGAATACGGAAACCCCGTGGCGATTAAGCTTTTGCCAAGACGCTTGGCTGTGCTCGTCTCCACATGCTTACCGTTTAAAAAAGCCCCGTGTCCTTTGGCGGCATACCAGCTCTCATATAAAAGAGGCACTTCCACAATGCCCAAAACTGGGTCGCCCTTAACGCAAAAAGCTATGGCAATACCGACAATGGGCACGCCGTGGGCGTAGTTGGTCGTGCCGTCAACGGGATCCACAACCCAACAGTAATCAGGCCACTTATACTCAGGGCTAGTGATAGTCTCGTCCCCCTCAGCGCTCTCTTCGCCTATAAAAGACGCGCCAGGCACAAGGGGCAGGAGATTTTCACGCAGAAAGTCTTCCATGGCTAAATCAGTCTCAGTCACCAAATCAATGCGACCCTTCTGCTTTACCATACGAGGCAGAGCGTGCAGATCGCGCAACAAAGAGGCGGCTTGATCAGCCACCTTTCGAGTATTTTCAAGCAGTTCGCTAAGATTGATTTCCATGGTGTCCATTCATATACTTGAGAATTCAATAACGTCCGATTCTACGGCGTTCACTTATAAGCCATTGGCTCATGTGCTTTCTGGTCAACTATTTACAGGCTAGATGGCTACTACTCAAATACCAGTGAGGCCCGAGCCTTCCGTTCCTATGCTGCCCGCTCCTGTGACGCCCGTTCCTATGCAGTCCGCTCTTATGGCGTCCGTTTAAAGAACATGGGCAAGATAACGCTAGTTAATAAAGACCCGGCTATAATAACGCTTATCATCGAGGGTTTTACCAGTTCCTCGAACAACGGTAGTCAGGGGGTCGGAGTCAATAAGGATATTCAACCCGGTGCTTTTGTGGATGAGCGTATCCATGCCCTTTAAAAGAGCCCCGCCGCCAGCCAGCAAAATACCATTGGTACCAATATCCGCCGCCAGTTCGGGAGGCGTTTTTTCCAGCGCCTTATGCACAGCCAGTAAAATACTCCGCACAGGCTCAGTCAACGCTTCGCGGATATGCCCGTCGGTAACCCGAACGGAACGGGGGGTACCGTGAACTATATCTTTTCCCGCCACTTCGGCGACCAACTGTTCTGGCAAGGGAAAGGCCGAACCAACCGCCATTTTTACACGCTCCGCCATGTTTTCACCAATATACAGCTGAAATTCATTCTGGAAAAAGCGCTGGATGGCGAGGTTCATGGTATCTCCGGCGACTCGCACCGATTCGGCGTAAGCCACGGCAGAAAGGGAGATAATGGCGACTTCGGTGGTTCCCCCACCGATATCGACAACCATGTTGCCAAGGGGTTCGTGGATGGGAAGATTGGCCCCAATGGCGGCAGCCATGGGTTCTTCGATGAGCCTGACTTCGTTCACGCCGGCTTGTTGTGCCGACTCGATAACCGCGCGTTTTTCAACCTGGGTTATGCCTTCGGGAACGCAAATAACGATATTAGGGCGGGCAAGACTAAAGCCATCGATAACTTTTTTAATAAAACACTCAATCATCTTGCGTGTTACTTCAAAGTCAGCGATGACCCCGTCTTTCATGGGGCGAATGGCCTTGATGCTTTTAGGGGTTCGGCCCAAAAACTCTTTAGCCTCGCGCCCTACAGCTAAAACCTCACCCTTATTGGCGTGTACAGCCACAACGGAAGGTTCGTTTAAAACCACTCCATCCTTTGGCGTATAGAGCAAGGTGTTGGCTGTTCCAAGATCCATAGCCAAATCTTTGCTAAATAAATTAAACAATCGTTTCAACATACCGCACCTTAGAGCTGGACATTTGCGTTCATAATCAGGTCGCTGGTCAATATAAAAGCGGACAGAGCCGCCCTAACAACCCACCAAAATTTATTTCGAAACTGTAATAGATTTATGCAAATCACGCAATTTGCATTTAACATACAGGTTTTCCAAAAAAAGAGCCAGATGGTCAGCCGCCATACGGACGAAGTCTTTGGTTTCCGTATCAACCAACACTGACCCCTCATGGGCTAAACACAAGACACCGCGTGTTTTGCGCTGGATAATGAGCGGATAGGCCGCTACGGCCTGAAATTCCAAACCCTCTGACCCGCGCCCCACCAAGGGAGTGTCGATGACCCCTTCTTTAATATCGCTGACAACGGGCCGCCCGTTACGAAAAACCCAGCCTACCGTTCCGTGACTCATGGGAAAAGCCACAGGTTCGTTCTTGTTTTTTAACAGAAGCGGCGTGCTTTCGCCTTCAATAATATAATTATCGCCATAGGAATCACGGGTGCAAAAAACACAATAACTAAAGCCTGTTACCGTCACCAAAAGATCAATAAAATGGCGCAAAAATTCAGCCCAGCGAGAATGTTGATGGCGCAGGGCATAAATAGTGCGCAAGGCGGTGTAGTATTTTAAAACCGTTGAGCGTTGTTCATCGACCTTCATATCGACCAGCAATGACGAAATGAGTCCGGCGAACAGGTGAAGCATTTTTTGATCTTTTTCTGAAAAGGAATATTGGCGTTTGCTATCCACACATAAAGCCCCCTGCCCTGTTTGCAGGGAACAGCCCATGAAGGCTTTAATACTTTGTTCCTCATGGTCTTTATAATAGCCCAGATGGTTGTTGCGCTGGTCAAAGTTAGCCACCAGCAAAGGCTCTTTATTGCGTAAAATCCAGCCCACCAAACCTTGGCCTTCTGCCATGGTGGACGAATAGTCAATCTTGTCGCCCAAGCTAAAAGAAGCATTGACCGCGTAGCGGTCTTGAGAAACAAGAGTCCCATCGCCCGGCAGAAACAGCACCGTTGAATACGCGTCAAGGACACTGCAAAGAATGGCGAGAATTTTATCGTGAACCGTTTGTTGCATGAACCCAGTTTCCTTTTACTCCATAACAATAACCCAGAAAGAACAAGCGCCCCGCAAAGCCCAAAGAACATTCGTAGTCAGACGCTGAAAACTTCCCTGCTTCAAGAGTATATTCTATAGCATAAAGCATTTTGAAATGCATTGTAAAAAAAATCCCGACCGTGAAAATAAGCGCAAGGCTAAATCAAACAGGGCGAAGGAAGACGGATTTATTATAACGGTATTGCTGAAAAATTGTATTTAGGATATCCTTAACTCAGCTTTCTTATTAACAGTTCACCCCCTCCTTAATCTATGAGAATTGACTGGAAAACGGCGTTTACGAAAACACATCCCTCTTGGGTAGATGAACAATCAACCCAAGGCGATGTACACATTACCCAGTTAAACGATCTCAAGCGCTTTCTCGACTTCACTCATATTAAACACGCCCTCATAAAGCCCTTTTGCCAACAACTTGATTACCCGGTCGTTGAAACACGTGAATTGCTTCCTTCCTTTGAGACGGATATGTGGGAATACAAGCATCTGCCGGGCTTTAGCGTGGTGGCCTTCGCTCGTCCCATTAACTATTTCTCCGAAATTTTCCAGTTCGACCTCCTGCATCCCATCCCCGCCGCCATGCGCCTTGATATGGCTCAAGCCACAGCCGCGAAAAATATGGGCGTATTTCTCTCGCGCGTTCCTCGCAGCCTTCAGGACAACATGCGGGTTCTCATGGAAGGCAAAGATATCACGGACTTAAAACACTACTCTACCCTCATGTCGCAACTGCTTACCATGGATAGAGCCCACGTTCTCGGCATGTACGGCCCGCCCCAAGACCGCAAGTTTTATCTCTCGGGGATTTACGCCTCCTTTCCTTCTGACCTGGATACGGAAATTAAGCGCTATGGCCTTCGTATAGGCAAATTTTCATTGGATAACCCTGAACTTTACGAAAAAAACCGCGCCTTTGTCTGCCAGCACCTCATGGAGCTGTATGGTTACCCCTTCTCATCGGAAAGGCGCACCTCAGCCGCCCTTTTCGCGCGCAAGCTGCACAAATTGGGTGAAAAATTCCTCATCAGAACCATTAGCCAGTCTGACCGAACCATAACAACCAACTGGAGCGGAAAACCTAACGCCCACTATCCTACGGTTGAAAAAGTCGCCCTTATTCCCATTGACGAGGAATATGAAAACCTGCCAACCTTGAAAGACCAAGGTTTTCTTGTGGACACCAAACGCAATGTGGCTATTTTGCGGGTTATCTACCATCAGCATAAATTCAGTGCTGACAACGTCCGCCAAGAACGAGCCTTATCGGTGGCGAAACAGGAAATAATTCACCCCATTACTGGTGAAATCTACACAGGCCCAAGCGTTATTCGCGATTCGACCAACATGGTTTTACGCCTCAACGATATTGTTCGTGGCGAACACTCAGGGCGGATTGTCTATAAACGGACTGAAATTGTTGACAACACCAGTACCGAAGAAAATCGTCTTAAATTTTTATTCGCTTGGCTTTCCAAGCATCAACGGCGTATAATAGGGTACAGCGACGAATTTTTCGCCAGCATCAACAAGGTGGTGACCACCTACCTTTACCCTGAAGATGTTGAGGAGAAGTTTGAAGGGCCCCTGAAAGACCTGCGCAATGAAGTGGTTGACCGCTATAGCTATATTTTACAAGCCCGCACCATTCGCCTGCTCGAAGAACTTGCCGAGCGAGAAATGCACGGTAAGAAAATCGCTTATGGGCCCATGTTGAAAATGGTCGTTAATATTTTGCATGCCCTTAAGTTTGAAATAGTTAACTATTTTGACTCGCTCGTGGTCACAGCCATTTCTATCGGTGAAAATATTTTGAATGACAGATACTTGAGACGCAAGTATATTGAAAGAGCAGAAGACGAACTCACCCCCAACGGTCTGGAGATTCGTAAGGATTACGGGAAACTGATTTCACTCATTGACGAGCTTCAAGCTATTCGGAAGGCAAAGAAAGACTCAACAAGCGTTACACCGACCTTCTAGTCAACTTCCCCTGACAAAACAGGATTACTGCCCGATAACACCTGACAACACCCTACAACACCTGTGAGCATGGCGCGAAAACCATGGTGTCTTACCCGCTTAGGGCAAAAAGCCCTTACCCGTGAGCGCCCTGCCGACAATCATCGATAACCTCGCCTAACACCATGAAGGCATGTGTATTACTTAGGTACCCTCTCTAACCAACGTTTAAAACAGCCCCTTGAGGAGGTCATATGTCATTTTTAAAAACCCCACTTCACGCTTGGCACGTCGAAAAAGGCGCTAAAATGGCCGAATTCGCCGGTTGGGATATGCCTATCCAGTACAGCGGGATCATCACTGAACACCTTCACACCCGTGAACATGTCGGCCTGTTTGACATCTGCCACATGGGCGAAATCATCATCGAAGGCAAAGACGCCGCCAAAGCCCTTGGCAAAGCCTTCGCCGCCGATGTCGAAGGCCTTAAAATCGGTCGTTGCCGTTATGGCTTTTTGCTCACCGAAGAAGGTGGCATCATTGACGACCTTATCATTTACCGCATGGGCGAAGAAAAGTTTATGGCTGTCGTCAACGCCGGTTGCCGCGCCATTGACTTTGAAACCTTTACCAAACGCCTGCCCGGCATCACTGTCACCGATATTTCCGACACCATGGGCAAAATTGACGTTCAGGGTCCAGAAGCCGTTGAAGTTATGGAAAAACTTATCCCCGGCAACTGGCGTATCCCCTATTTCAGCTTTACTGAACTTGAGTTCGACGGCGCTCCTTTGCTCATTAGCCGCACAGGCTACACGGGCGAACTAGGCTTCGAGCTTTATGTCCCCGCTGAAAAAACGCTGGCTCTATGGGAACTGTGCCTGTCTGACGACCGCGTTCTGCCCGTTGGCCTTGGCGCTCGCGACACCCTCCGCCTTGAAGTCGGCCTGCCTTTGAACGGTCAGGATGTTGGCCCCGAAGTTACCCCAACCGAAGCCGGCTATGGCTCCATGCTCCCCGCCGATTCCGATTATGTGGGTAAAGCAGGCTCCCTCACCGCTCCTCGCACACTCGTGGCTCTTACCCTTGAAGGCCGCCGTAGCGCGCGCCACGGTGATGTTGTGCTTTCTTCCTCTGGCGAAGAGGTTGGCATTGTAAGCAGCGGTTCCTTTGGCCCATCCCTTGGCTATGCCATCGCCTTTGCGCATATCAAAACTGACAAAGCCAACGAAAGCGAATACGCCATTAAAGGCGCGAAAACCAACTTGCCAGCCAAAGCCGTTAAGGTTCCCTTTTACACCAAAGGCACGGCGAGAACAAAATTCAGCTAGTTTATGGCTACTGTTCATTCCTTTTACCTTGCCCCTGAAACGTGGCATGAACCCTTTCTCTTGACCGGACC
>CAZYJQ010000035.1:0-15237 GCA_964647835.1 uncultured Desulfovibrio sp.
CTCGATAAATGAAGAGGCGTTCCTGGGCGTTTAAGGAGGTAAAAACGACCATACGATCTTCGCGACGTTCGGCATGAACAATGGGCAGGGGGCGCCCGTCAATGCCCGCTTCATCAAGCATGGCTCGCACAGCGGCTATTTGTCCATAGTTCTGCTGGGGTTTCGGCCCGTCGGGTTCCAAATCAGCACTGGTTTGAGAACCCGGTTGATAGCGAGCGTTGGGGTCTTCGGCGCCGATGAGGGCGCCGTCTTTGGCAAGAACCATTTCAAAGCCGCCGGGGAGAAGGGAGGTTATGGCAACGTTGTCGATGGTTCCGTTTATATCGTCAGTCCCTGCGGTTTTGGCGCGTAGGACAACATATAGCTCATCTCCTTGAGCCAAGTCAGCGAGGGGTTTGTCGTCCACAGGGATATACTCGCTTGTGACCATGATTTTTTTGGCAAGGGCGGGGAGGGGCTTTTTGTCAAAGCCGTTTGCACTGATCTGCCAATATAAATCCTCTGCTCCGCCAAAGCGGAAAGCCTGAGCCTCGTTGCCTATGGCGAGGCGCTTGACCGCAGAGCCGCTTGCCTTGACGGGAAGAATATTTTGGTTGCTGTCAAGGGCTTCCAGGGTAAGCTCGGGGCTTTGTTGCATATTCGCCATGGCGTAATCAGCGAGAGCTCTCACGGCTTGAGCCGCGCTGGAGGTTGTATAGACGCCGTTACCCACGTCGTTAATGATGTAGACCAGAGCTTTTTCAGCTTCTTTATCAGCCAGTTTTTCAGGGAAAGAGCTGGCGTAGGCTGACAGAAGAAGGCTGTTGTCCCACAGACGGCTGGTGAACCAGCCGGGGTAGTTTCTGTTTGTTTTGTCATCGGGCGCAATGGCTTTGGCACTGTTTATGAGCTGTTGCGCCTTGTCGCTTTGTTGCATCATTTGATAGCAGGAGGCGACGAGGGCGGCGGATGGGGTTTTACGCCAGTCTTTGATGTTGGCGTCAAGGTCTTTAACCAAACGGGGAAGCTCCGTCAGAGTTTTGCCCGAACGGGTGTATACCCAAGCGGCGTATGTAGCCACACGCATGGCCTCTTGGGTGGTTGGGGTTGATTGGATGATACGCAAGCTTTGCAGACGCGTGTTTTCAAGGAGGTCTTGGGGCACGTTAAAGCCAGCTTCTTGCGCTGAGACAAGGTAATCGAGTCCATAGACCGTTAAGAAGCTGTAACCGCTGCTTTCTTCATAAGGCCAGAGAGTAAACCTGCCGGGGGTGATTTCCCGTTCGCGCAGGGTTACCACGCCCCTTTGGAAGGCTTTATCTGTGCGGTTTTTGAGCTCAAGGGGAGTTTCTCCTTGGGGAACAGGCAGAAGCTCGGCGGACTTGTTAAGGGCGATATAGGGGAAGGCCGCGCTCAGAATTTGCTCTGTGCATTCGTGGGGGAAGGAGGTTAAGAAGCTGGCAAGGCCATCTACCAGTGGCAGGGGGAGCCCGGAAACACTGGCTTCAACAGCGCCAAATTCTGGATAAAGACTGCGCCCCACAGGGATGGTTTGGTTGTCGGTTTTGACGAATCCTGCTGAGAATGAAGTAACCTTGGGACTCGCGGGTCGTATAGAGAGTGAGATGGGGCGCTTAACGGTAATTTCCTTACCTGTGCCCATACCCGTACCTGTGTCCATGGTCTTTGCCGTGAGGGAAAGGGTGGATTGGCCAAGGCGTTCTGTGGCCTTGAGGCGGAACTGGACTTTTCCTTGCTGTCCTTCGGCAATGGTGAGGGAGCTTGCAGGCTCTTGAATAAAGGCGAGGCCTTGGTCAACCTCCGCCGTTAGAGCCACTTCAAGGGCTTCGCCGCTTCCTTCGATATTGTTGGTAATGGCGATGGTAACGTCAAATTCATCGCCGGGAGCTACAGCAACAGGTAGGCTGGGCGAGATAATAAGGGGGCCTTTGACAGTGGTGCTTCGAACCGCTTCGCCAATGGCGGTGTCCCCCGCGCTAATTGCCATAAGGCGCAAGGAACCGTTGAAGTAGGAAGGTATCTGCCAACTTAGCTCTGTCCCTTCGGGCTCAATGTCAATGACCTTCGACCAGTAGACAACAGAAGGCTCGCCCTTGCGGCGGAAGGGGTTAAGATAGGCACTAGCCTCGGCAGACTGGGCAAGTAAATCACCCCCGAAGGCGGAATGGAGCATATTATACTCCGGCATGATGAGGCTCCAGTTTTGCATAGTGGTAACTGAGAGCGGCGTTTGTTTGAAGAAATAGCTGAGGGCGGAAGGGGTTTGATAATTTGTGAGCTGCAAAATCCCTTCGTCAACGGCAAAAACAATGGCTTTGCCGGGTTTTTGAGCTGAAACGCGCATGGTCAGGGTGTCGCCCGGCGCGGCTTTTTCAGGGGCTTCAAGGCGAAGCTTTTGGTCGCGGCGTTCAAGGTTCGCCATGAAGGGGGCCACAGCGTAAGTGAATGGCGAAGAATAGACAGCGTCGGAATAGATATCGCGCACTAATGCTACGTTTACAAAGGCGCGACCTTCGATGGTTCTAGGGACGGATATTCGCTGAACAGAGTCGCTGGTTTCGGCTGTAAACCACTGTGAGGCGAGAACTTTGTCGCTTTCAAGGGTAATGAGGCCAGCTCCGGCGTAGGGGGCGCTGATGAATATTTCCATGGTTTCGCCAGCTGCATATTCGAGCTTGTCGAGGTGAACGCGCAAGGTGGCGTCGCGTTCAAGGCCATATAAGCGCTGGCTGGCTCCGGCGACTACATAGCTTAAATTGCACCGCTCAAGACCCGAAGCGTCCTTAAGGCTGACTTCAAATTCCCCTGTGCTGTGGGTCGGAAGGGTGTAGTTAAGCCCTTTCGCTCCAATGGAAACAGGGGTTGAGTCTATCTTTGTTAACCGCCGAGCCGTGTCGTAGCGATAGGCGCCAGCGTCGGTTTTCACCAGTGATGAGATGTGCTGGACTTCGCTAACCGTTACTTCAAGGTTATCCAGAGTCGTTGGAACGAGGGTATTATCAACGGCTAAAAAGTGAACATTGGCTTCGTTGTCTTGGGGGATATAGGACATTTTCAGGTCGGACTTCCAGCCCACCATTACAGGGTGGGGGGAGACCAGCAGGGTATTGCTTCTGGTAACGCCGCGCCCGCCCCCCGCTTCAAAAGCTTCGGTAATGGCGTGGAGAAAATAGCTCCCGCTGGCATAGCCGTCAAAGGCGACAGGAAAATCCACTTCGCCTTGGGCGTTTGTTTCAGCGGATTGTCTCTCACTGGCGTAACGGCGGCTAGCCTTGCCCGGATCAAAAAATCGGTAATCGTCAAATTCTTTAAAGTGCAATTGCGTGGGGGTGAGGCTGTAAGAGAAATTAACTTTGTGGCCCACGGCGGGTGTTCCATACAGGTTGCTGACTGTGGTCATGAGCTTGAGGTTTTCAGGCACGACCCAGCCCTTGTGTCCTGTTTGAGGGACTTTGTTAAAACGGGTTTCTACCTTAATGGTGTCGGGCTGAAATTCCTCTACCTGAACAGAGGTTCCTCCAAGCCAATTGTTGTCAAGGCGAACTTCAAGGGAATATTGCCCTGTGGGGTCGGTCTCTTTGGTAGGAATAACAACGGATACAAGGCCAGAACTGTCGTAGGTATGGACCTTGTCGTAAATGAGGTCACTGCGAGGGTTATACAGGCTTATTCGCAGGGGGAGCCCTTCAAGGGATTGGCTTCCCCAAGCTGAATTTTTAATGAGGGTGCCAAAACGCAGTTCTTCGCCTGGGCGGAAAATACCCCGCTCGGCAAAGGTGAAGGCGCTGATACCTCCCTCACGCACATGCCTTCCGGCAGTGCTGGGGATATGCGTATAGGAAACATTACGCTTGTAGTTGTGGATGGGCATAAATGTATAGTCGTCGCCAAGGGTGGCAACAATGGCCACAGGAGATTTTTCCTGGTTAAAGCCATCAACATCGGGGATGCTTAGGTACCCTTGTTCATTAGTCACATTACTGAAAAGAGGGAGGCCGTTTTGTCCGACAACCTCTACCTTGACACCCGAGGAAGGTTTCCCGCTGGCGAAAGAGTGAATAAACACTTCGCGCCTTCCTTCGCTGGTCTGCTTAATGTTCATGGCAAGGTCAGTGACAAGGAGAAATGTGCTTTGATAGGTTGTAAGGCTTTCCTGTCTCCCTTCTTCGCTTATGCCTGCCCCTTGCAATTCTAGGTGGAAGAGGCCTTTTTTCCCATCCCTTAAGAGGGAGGAGAGGTTAAGGGCGGTGTAATTGGGAGTGTTTTCATTGGTTTGAGCTGGCGTGTAAGAAAAATATTGTTTTTCAGAAAGGTGGGAGAACTCCATGGAGTGAGAGCGCATTTCAAGGCTGTCTAAATCGCCATAGGATTGTGTGACCAAGAGGTTGATAAACTGCGGGCGAATTTGCCAGGCGTTGAGGGTTACCTGATTCAGTCCGCGCGAAAACAGAGCGAGGGTCTTGGAAGCGTTAAGGCTCAAAATCGCCCCTTTTTGCATGATATACAGTTCTTTTTCCAAGGGGGCGACAGAGACGGTTTTAGAAAAGGCCGCGAGGGGATAGCCCGCGCTGCTCGCCATGCCACCGGGGTTGGTCAGGTAGAAATAACGGGGATGACCCAAGGTCACATGTCGGTAGTGAGCAGGAATGTGGTAGTTAAAGGAAACAGTCGTGCTGTATTTTTCAGCGCTTTCGATGGGCGTTAAGGGAAGAATCCTGCCCGCGGAACGGTTAAGGGCGGATATAAATACTCCCGATGTCTCAAGATACTGCTGCCAGTTTGTGGGCGAGTTGTCTTGTTGGGCCTGCTCATTTTCAAAGCGGGGCAAAAGAATGCCTTGGGTGCTGGCCTGTACTTCTGCCACATTTACCGGGCGGGTAAATTCCATAAGCAGAACTTGTTGCTGAAGGTTCTCGTTGTCGGTGGCAGTAAAGCTACGCACGTCCGCAAGGCTGACAAAGACATCTTGGCCTGGGACGGTGGTGGCTTGCTGCACGGCTTTTTGAGAGGTCGCCTTGAGGCTCTTCCTCGCTATGCCGGGGGTGAGGGCAAGGGTGGCGAGTTCGCTCTTTTGAGGGAGCGTGGTCACTTCTGCCACAAAGCCGACCTTGCGTCCGTCGGGAGAAAAGGTTAGCAGGGGCTCGGCAAGGACGGTGGGACTGCCTGAGGTGAGGGTATTAGGGGCTGCTGTATCCTTACCTGTCACGCTGCTAGCATCTTTTTCCGCGGTTGCTTTCGTGCTTACAGTAATATGCTTGGGCAGGTTTACCTCGTCCACGGCCCAGTCAAAGGATATTTCGCCACTTAAAAGGCTTTTTTGAGGGTTTTCAGGGTCAACCTGAAAGCTCCATTGGGTAATTTCAGGCTCAAAGGCAGGAGTGGTGATTTTGATGTTCTTTGAAGAGACAACCACATTTTCGCCAAGATCTTGGGGCAAGGTGATGGTGTAGGTCTGATTGCTTTGGCTAGCTTCTTGTTCGTAAAGATAGCGAAAGGAGAAGAAACGCTCGTAACGGTTGTGCTGGTGGACAAACTTCCATTTCGCACCGTCAATGGCGGGGGATATTTTGGTTTGGGCTCTGGCTGGCTCAAGTTTGTTCCAATGCGATTCGCACTGCATAACGCCATCTTCGCCGTAGTAGTCTTTGCACTTCTTCTCATCAATGATGAGATCAATGTAAAAACTGGTTTTTTGCTCGCTTTCCTCAGGGGAAGCATAGCTGATACCCTCGCGCGTCATCACAAAGAGCATGGGAGCCTTTGCTTTGGCGGTATCATCTCTTTTGAGTTGGGCCGCGGGCTCTGTGTCAGTTTTAATAACCCGCTGGTGTTCAAGGTAGGCATGCACCAGCCAGCCCCCAATGAGACCGAGAGCGAGGAGAAGGAGGGCTCCGAAGGTTAGTTGGCGTGTTGTTAGGGAACGACTGGTAGAAGGGGCGCTGGACATGATGGCTACTCCTTGATGGTCATGCAGGAAAAAGCTTGTCTGAGTGATATGAATGAACACAAGGGGAGAGGGAGAGGCACAACATACGCGCGAAAGATGTTTCCCCTAAAAATACCTTATAAAACTTTACCAAATGCAAGTGGGGGAGTCAATGAAGGGAGGGGTTGGAATTTCTTTATAATCCTTGATAACAAAGAAAAAAACGGCGAAGACCTTGCCTATTCGTGCCGGAGGGTGCCTATGTTTTTTTGACCTGTTTCGCTTGTAAGTCTGCCTCGTTTCTTGCCTGTTCTCCTGTTTCGCTTCTGGCCTGCGTAACTTCGTTCTTCTGCCAGCCTTTCCTGCCCACCCTCGTTTCTTGGTTACGAAAGCCTTGGTCGTTTTTTTAATGGGCAGGCTTCTTTGAGACAAAAGAGTGAGTACCATGCCCTTTGGTGTTTTGGTCATAATGAAGGTGGTAGTTGGTGAAGGTCATATGAAAGCTTAGTAATTTTAGATGGTTCTCGACAGGCACCGCGCTATCCCTTGACAAATACCCCTCACGGTTTATTTATTGCGTGAGCCCGAATTCCCGGGTTACCCTCAAAATAAAAGCTCATGATGACATGAGGCATTTTTGACGTAAGGTCAACGAATGCGGACACTGGTTATTGTAAGATGGGTATGTGTCCGATTGTTCCTCTGGTTTGTTGATTGCCAAGCTTTTATTATGCTAAGGTTCGTTGTAAGGAGTTTATATGGTACGTTATATAGATAGTAAAAAAATGGGGCGCAGTGATTTGGGGTGGCTCAACAGTCATTTCCACTTTTCCTTCGCAGGGTATAGAAACCCCAATAATATTAATTTCGGCGCCTTACGGGTGATAAACGATGACCTTGTGAAGCCGGGAACCGGCTTTGACACCCACCCTCACCGTGATATGGAAATTGTTTCCTATGTTGTTGACGGGCGCTTGACCCACGCCGATAGCATGGGCAACGAAGAAACCCTGACCCGTGGGCAGATTCAATATATGAGCGCTGGCACAGGCGTTTTACATAGTGAATATAACCACGGTGATGAAACCTTACGTTTTCTGCAGGTTTGGATTCCCCCCGATAAGGCAGGATACAAACCCAATTACGGTGATTACCGTTTTGAGTTTAACGAGCGGGAGAACCGTTGGTTGCCCCTTGTGACGAACTACGGCAACCAAAAAACCGAAGCTCCCATTTGCCTGCATGCCGATGTCAATATGTATGCCGCCACGCTGGATGCCGGAAAAACCCTTGATTTTCCTGTGAAAGAAGGACGTCAGGCCTATTTGGTGCTCATTGAAGGCGAAGCCGATATCAACGGCGTTGCTCTGCATATGCGTGACGCGCTGGAAATTGTTGAAGAAAACATTACCGTAAGCGCCAAAGAAGACGCGCACCTCTTTGTTGTTGAAATGGCAAAAGCCTAGCCAGTTTTGAGCCAGTTTTGAGCTGGCACAGTTGGTATAACCGTTGAGGCTATGAAGGCGTGTGTGTTCACCTCGCCCAAAGTTTGAGAGATATCCCCTTCGTAGACTGGTTTATTGCATTCGCTCTCTTGAGGAATCGGCTCATATGCATGTTACACAACAAAAAAACCACCCATTTCGGGTGGTTTTTTTGTTGTATGCATTGTTTCAGTTGTAATGCATTAGGCCTTGCCAGCGGCCGCTTGCGCCTTCCCCAATCGTTTTTCCAAGATTTGGGGGCTTGTCTCGGGAGCGTATCGCTGGCAGACAACGCCGCCAACCATAAGGGCGAGGAAGCATCCGCCAAGGGCGGCGGAGGTGCCGAATAAATCCATGACAACGGGGAGCAGGAAGGTTCCCGCCGCGCCGCCAACCCGGCTAATGGCTACCGCAAGACCAACGCCCGAGGCGCGAAGTTCGGTGGGGAACAGTTCAGGAGGATAGGCAAATTCAAGAACCGAGGCCGCTGAAATAACGAGGCTGAATATGGAAAGTCCAGCCAGCGCGTAGAAAGCTGGCATATTCTGCCAAACGGTCATGGCGAGTAAGGCCGCGGCACAGATATAAAAGCTTCCCACCAAAAAGAGGCGGCGGGAGATAACGTTAATAAGCCACATGCCAATGAGCACGCCCACGAGGAGGAAGATATTATAGATAATTCCCGAGGCGTAGGGGTTTTCAACATTCAGGTTTTCCAAAAGGCTGGGCAGGAAAATACTGATGGCGAAATAAGGGATAACCTGACAGGCGAAGAAAACGCCGCCCACCATGGTGTTATTGCGCCATTTGGGGCTGAAAAGTTCCGACCATTTTGCCGCGGGGGGTTGTTCCAAAGTCGGACTCATGGAATATTCAGGCCCAAGACAGCGGTGAATGATGGCGTTGGCTTCTTCCGTGCGGTTTCGTCCAGCGAGCCAACTTGGCGATTCGGGCGTTCCCCAACGGATAACAAGAGCCACCAGAGAGGGAATCGCGCTACTTAAGAGAATATAGCGCCAGCCGTTTTCGCCCAAAAACTGGAGCAGGTAGCCGATGACATAGGCGCTGACATAGCCCGATACCCACATGACCATGAGAAAACTGAGCACGCGCCCTCGTATGCGGGTGGGGCTCCATTCGCTCACCATGGTTAGGCCAACGGCGTAGTCCGCCCCGATGGCGACACCGAGAATAATGCGTAAAATCATCAATTCTTCGGCTGTACTGACGAAAAATTGCAGTATGGACGCCATGAGGAAAATGACCATGGTCGTCAGGAAGATGACTCGTCTGCCAATGCGGTCAGCGAGGGGGCCTATGAAGAGGCTGCCGAGCATGAGGCCGATGAGGGAACCCGCGCCAATGAGACCAAGCCAAAAAGTTGTCAGGCCAAGTTGCTCCGTGGCAAGGCTGATGGAAATGCCAATGGAGCCGAGGATATAGCCATCGGCATATTGACCTAACATGCCGCCGCCAATTATTTTTTTGTGAAAATTGGTAAACTTGGCTTCTTCAAAGTCTATTTGAGAAGTTGCAGTCTGAGTGTATGCCATACTTTTCATCCTTTTGAGCACTAATGTTAACCTGCGGAAAACTCAGGCGAGGGAACCAGCGAGTGACACACAAGAAGAAGTAAGGCTATGAGGGTTTGTACACTATGGCGTCCATCTCAACGTCCAAATTGTCGTATATGCCTGCCGAGGCGACGGTCATACGGGCCGGATAGGGCTCGTTAAAATATTCGCGATACACTTTTTCAAATTCGCCAAAAAGATCCATATGGGACAAGAAAGCCCGGCAATGAATAACATCGTTCATGGAAAAACCCGAGTCTTCGACTATGGCTTTTATGTTTTCCATAATACGGCGCGTCTGGGTTGTAACCGAATCGCGCTCGAGTTCGCCTGTGACGGGGTTGGTGCAAATTTGGCCCGACAGATATAAAAAATCTCCAGCTCGAACCGCTTGCGAATAACTACCCACAGCGGCTGGCGCGTTCTTAGAAGAAACAGAAACTCTCATGATACCTTCCTTCGTGTTGGCGAGCCGACCATAAGGTCGACTCGCCGTTGAATAGAGTAATCTTAATAGAAGAAGTTGTTGGTGGGCAGAATGTTTTCTGTATACAACTTACTGTTGATGTCCTCTCCGGCGATGAGTCCGGTTTGGATGGCTGTCTCGGTGTACCATGAGCCAAGGTAATCTCCGGCAAGGTAAATACGCTCGGGGGTCGCCATGAGTTTTGGCTGGAGCTTGTTTCGGCCGGGGAAGCAATAGGCAAGTCCGTTATGGAACT
Organism: uncultured Desulfovibrio sp.; assembly: GCA_964647835.1. GTDB lineage: Bacteria > Desulfobacterota > Desulfovibrionia > Desulfovibrionales > Desulfovibrionaceae > Frigididesulfovibrio. The sequence continues at coordinate 9,707 of CAZYJQ010000035.1, forward strand.
TTTGTACTGTCCCTTCAACCATGATATTTCTAAAGCCGGGGAAAACTTCTTCCAGGTCGCGGATATACATTTCCAAGACCTCTTCATCTGGGCGGTTAATGAGATTTCGCGCCAGCGCCGCAGGTGAAAATACCATGAAGGAGGAACCGTCTTCGCGTTCTGTTTCCATGGAGCGGACAAGGTTGGACATGTTAAAGGCGATGTTGAAGTTACGTTGGGGCGTACAGTAAGCGTAGACATCGTCCCAGCTTTGGCGTCCCTTTTCATTGGTTAAAAAAGCGGCGGAAACATAGTGACCGTATTGTACCTTGCTCAGGGCGTCGTGCACAACGGGGTTGAGCCCCTTGGTAACTTTATGGGTAATGGTGGCGGGGGTGGTCATGACGCAATAACGGGCTTTTTCGGTTTTTTCTTTACCGTCTTGCTTGTAAGTCACTTCCACATGGTCTTTATGTTGAACCACTTCCAGCACCTCAGCGCCCATTTGAACCACTTTAGGTCCAAGCTTGTGGGCGATGGCTTGGGGCAAGGTCGCCGCGCCGCCAACGATGTTACGGGAAAGACCCGCTGACTTGTCCCATACCAAGAGGAAATAGCCGATGCCAGCGCCAGCGGACACTTCTTCGGGGTCGCCTGAAGAGCGGGAAACCGTGGGACGGAAGAAAGCGTCGGCGTCTGGAGAGAGAGGGCCTGTAAAGTCGGCAAAGGTTTTGTCTGCCATAAAATCATAAATTCGCTGCTGACGGATACGGTAGTCTTCGCCTTCACGCGCTTTGTTTACCTTTCCGTATCTTTTAACAGCGGGAAGAAGTTTCATGCCGCCTTTGATAATTTCCCAGCGAGCGCCCCAGGAGATGGGCACACGGAAGGGGTACAGGTTGACGTTACCGCCTTTTAAAACCTTACCTTTAAAGGCCAAAGCGGCAAGTTCGCCCGACAAAGCGAGGGCGTCAACGCCAACTTCTTTAAGTAGTTTGTCGGCAAAAGAACCTTCGCCGCCAAAAACGTGGCCACCCCAGTTAAGCCAATATTTTCCCCGACGCTCGGAACGTAGCCTTCCTCCAATGCGGTTGCTGGCTTCCAGCACGAGCACATCGCCAAAACGTAAACGCCAAGCGGCTGACATACCGGCAATTCCACCACCGATTACTATTGCGTCTCTCATACCAATCTCCTTGCTGAAAAAATACAGCTTTAAAAAGTGAAAAGGTAAACAGGGTAAACTTGTGAAACACTCGATAGCTTTTTGGAAACGAAGGGCCAGACCTTGGAAGTGAACTGAGCAAGCGAAACCGGAAAGAGCGAAATGAAGGTCTTGCCATGATGCACTATAGGAAGATGAATGGGGAAAAGTCATCATACATACTTGGGATATTTTTTTCGTTCTTTCCTACATTTGTAGGAGGGGTGTAGTAAGAGATATGGCGTATTTGACTTTTGAGGCGATTGTTTGGCGCTATTGTGGGTACTTTTTACTCAGATTGTGAAAAAGTGAAGAGTTTTTTGAGGATTAAGAGCTTCATTTTTGGACAATTGTTGCAAGGCTGTATATGGTGGTCAGAAGAGGCCCGGCCATCGACGATACTTTGATGTTCCTGCCTATTGCTGCTTTGTTTGCCGGTTGTTTCTTGGCCGTGTTGTCCTTTCAAACCCGTCACGGAGGAGCCATGTTTCAAAGTTTTATTCAGGAACAGGTAGACTATTTTGCCGAGCTCATGGGCCGCTCCGTGGCCATTGACGATGTGGACATTAACTTGGTCGCTTCCAGCAAGCACTTTGGGGATGCCGACTACATCAGGGTTAAGGCCATGCTGGAAAGGACGCTGGACAGGGAAACCATCGATTATTTGTATAGCTTTGGTATTTTGGAAAGTTACGATCCTTATACCTATATCGCTCCTAACCCCGACCTTGGGGTGCGGGAGCGATATTGTTATCCCATCCGTCATCAAGATCAGCTTTTGGGCTTCTTTTGGCTGCTTGGGTCTGTTGAGGCAGAGGAGCATGCCATCGCCATAAAAAGCGCCAAAGAGCTGGTGGCACCGCTTTTAGGCATGAGCATGGCTCGCGAAAAGGAGTTTTTAGACCAAGAAACCCTTGCCAGAGACCTCATTTCTGATAACCCAAGCCGTGTGTCCCGCGCGGTTTCTTTGCTGGTAAGAGGGGGGCGACTTAACGTTAACGAAGAATACCTTGTTTTATGCATCGTTCTGGAGTCGGACAAGCCTTCCAATATGGACAGAGACTTTCGACAATTAGCCCACTGGCTTGGGCGAACCACCCTTGGGCAGGAAGAAGATACGCGCAATGCCATTCACCCCTTGCTTGTCCAGTTATCCAACGAGCTTTTGGTTATCCTGCCGAGTCGATACGCGGTGGATGGCTATATGGACTTGATTTTTGACAGAACGGTACTTTCCAAGGTGAAAATTGGCATAGGGAGCAGAGCCAACGCTTTAGACCTGCAGGGATCATATTTGCAAGCCTCGACCATTGCGCATATCCTGCTCACTTTGCCCCATTTTAAGTCGGTATCTACTTGGGAAGAACTAGGTATTTACGGGCATTTAATGACGTATTTATTGGAGCGGAAAAAAGGCATGACCTGTATGCCCGTCACCTTGAAGGTGAACGAGCTTTATGCCCATGACGAAGGTTTGGTTGAGACCTTGGAAACTTTTTTGGATAGAGCCGGAAACGTAAACGACACCGCCGCCACTTTGAATATCCACCGTTCTACGCTCTATTACCGCCTTGCAAAAATAGAAGAAATCACTAAAACTGATTTACGTAGCGGTAGTGACAGGTTGCTTCTGCATCTTGAAGTTAAGCTGTGGCGTCTGGTGGCGCATATGCATACCCCTTATGATTACGCCCTGCGTTAAGGGTGAGGGGAGTCGATGGACAACATGGGCGAGGTGGGCGAAACGGGCTAGGCGGAAAGCCAATGGGAATGCTTTATGATTACCAGTGGAGCATCCGCCAAACACAAGAAGCCTAAGAGGGAGGACTATGACATGAGCGGTATAATAATATGCCTTTCACTGAGTGGCGGCGTGGACTCAACAACCCTGTATGCTCTGGCCTTGGAGCAAAAAATGGAAGTTCTGCCTTTTTTCTTTGTTTATCCTTCAAAGCATAACGAAATGGAAAAAGCCGCCGCGCGAGCGGTGGCCTACCACTACGAAACACGCGGGGGACGTCCCTTGCAAATTGTCGATCTTCAGCAGCCTTTCAGTATGGTGTCATCTCACCTTCTTGAAGGAGGTGGGGAAATTCCGCCCGCTGCTTATGACGAAGTTTCACTGGCCTTCACCCTGGTGCCGGGCAGGAATTTGATTTTCGCCTCTTTGCTCTCGGCCTATGCGGAATCTTTGCAAGAGGAAGCAACGGCTTTTGTGGGATTGGGGGTTCATGGGGGTGACCATGCCTTGTATCCTGACTGCCGGCCTGAATTTATTGACGCCCTGGGGAAAACCATTTCTTTATCCAGTGATGGCAAGGTGGGGCTTTACACCCCCTTTCTGGGCTTAAGCAAGGCAGATATTGTACGGCAGGGACTTGAGCTTCATGTCCCATACGAATTGACTCGCTCTTGTTATAATGGCGGGGACAAACCTTGCGAGCGGTGCGCCACTTGTCGTGAAAGAGAGGAAGCCTTTGCTGAAAACGGCGTTGTTGACCCTTTGCTTTGAGTAGCACCAAGGCCGACGGGGACCCATGATTGCAGGTGTAAGGGACTCGAGGGGATGTGGGCAAACAGTTCTGGCCTCATGCCCTAGGGTTGATGTGGCGAATTGCGTCTGCGCTGAAAAGACTGGTTGTTCAGGTAAAGTTCTGTGCGCATCTTGAAGAAAACAAGGAGGAGCGAGAAACCATGGGAAAAAGTGTTAAAATTGCCGATGATTGGTACGAGCTTTTACATGAAGAGTTTGAAAAGCCGTACTTTCATGACCTTAAAGCCTTTGTTCGGTCAGAATACGGGAGTAAAACGATTTTCCCCGCTGGTCGTCATATTTTCCGCGCCTTTGATACCTGTTCCGTTGATAAGCTCAAGGTCGTTATCTTGGGGCAAGACCCTTATCATGGTGTCGGGCAGGCCAACGGCTTATGTTTTTCGGTATCCCCCGAAACCCGTTGCCCGCCCTCATTGGTCAATATTTTTAAAGAGGTGGCGGCCTGCGGTTTTACCCAGCGCCCCGCCAACGGGGATTTAGGACGCTGGGCAGAGCAGGGGGTTTTGTTGCTAAATGCGGTTCTCACTGTCCGCGCGCACGAGCCGGCTTCCCACGCGAAACAGGGTTGGGAAACTTTTACGGACGCTGTCATCGAGCGACTTAACGCTCGAAAGAGCGGTGTTGTTTATATGCTTTGGGGGGCTTACGCCCAGCGTAAGGCGGCCTTTGTTAATACCGATGCGAACCTTGTCCTGAGAACCGCCCACCCTTCGCCTTTTTCAGCACATCGGGGATTTCTAGGTTGCGGTCACTTTAGCAAGGCCAATGCCTACTTATCTACGCCCATTGACTGGTAGGCATGACTTTGCTGTTGAGCTTGCTCGATGGTTTTTTACCGAAGTAACCTCTAAACTTGAACGAAGCTCAAGGGGGAGACCTGCGCCGTTAACAATGTCCGCAACGGTTAGTGATGGCAGTACTCTTGCCAAGGCCGGCGATGGAGAAGCGTACCAGGTAGAATGAGCAGGGGGCAGAATCAATGGGGACTGCACTCTTTTTTCCGTCATATCTTTCATTAATGGCTAATCCTTATTGGGTGCTGTCCGATAAGGAGGAAAGACTATGTGGTTTTTCGCTTAAACTAAGGAGCTAACAGGCCCGCCCGATAACAGGGTCTCCAGAAGAGCAGGGTTGCCCGGTAACAGGGCATAAAGCGACAGGCTAACAGGGCAATATGCAAACAGGGTGGGCAGGTCGCCGTGGTACCGCGCTCGCACTGAGTTGTTGTGGTCGCCGTTGTCAGCGTGGGCAGAGTTGCCGCTGTTTTCTTTGTAACCACTGCAATGGCGTTGTAAGGTCACAGCCCATTTCGTGGCAGTGAGTCTGGCCCTTATCCATAGTATTCAGCGGACATATTTGTCGCATAGTTCTTCTTCGTCCTTTTATTTTATATTGTCATGCGCTAAGGTGCCTGGAGTATTAAGGTTTGCTTTCTTCAGGGACAGGCCGCATCGTTTATACACGTTCAGCCGGTACTCTTTATTTATATTGACTGTCAGCTCGATTATTAGCGGGGTTTGTTATGCAGAAAATCTATGTGGCCATAAGCTTGCTTCTTTCCGCCCTTGCTGTGGCGAGTGCATTTTGCGCGCCGGGTGCCGCAAGTTATCTTGCGGCGGGTCTCATGGTCTGTTTGGTTGTGCTTCTTTTCGTTGTCCACGGCAAAGGGATTGAGCAGACAAAAACAAGTTTTTCCAGCGGGATTATCGCCCACTTGCGCCGGGCCCCCCTCGAGCAAAACCTTCCCCAAGACACGCAACAGGCCGTGGCCTATGTTGTGGACGCGTTTATCGA
>CAZYJQ010000036.1:0-13565 GCA_964647835.1 uncultured Desulfovibrio sp.
GCCTGCTTCATACTCAGTTCGCGCGATATTAAAAAGAATGCGCTCATCGAGGGGAGTCAGCTCAAGCGCTCGTAAATGGCATTGTTTGGCAAGTGTATACTGCTTTTTTTGCCTAAGCACCAGCCCTAGTTCTGTGAGCACAGCCTGATAGGCCGTGTTGTTTTCTTGGGCAGGAATAGCGATTAAACGAGCGATATGCTCCTCAAGGGGGTGTTCCGCTTCCTCAAGAAGGCGTTTGAAAAAATCATCAATCTGGGGTGGGGCCAGTTCGTTGGAAGCGAGTGCTTGGATGGCTTCTTCCATGGCGTGCGGGTAAGGCGCTCCTGATATGGTTGTTTGTGGGCCAGTGGCAGGGGATTGGAGCTCCTTTGCCTTTGAGGGCGCATCATCCTTCGTTGTTTCAGCAACGGTAGTAGAGGTCGCTTGGGGGGCAGTCTGAGGGGCACCCTGCGAGACACTCTGCGAGACAATCTGGGAGTCTGTAAATTCTTGCGCGGTGCTTATGGCACTCCCTTGGTCTGTCTCATTGCCAGGGACTGAGGGAATCGCGGTGCCTGAGTGGGGAGTAACCGTAGTTTCGGGAGCCACGGAACCGAGCTGTCTTATGCGAGGTTTTTCATTGTCATAGGCCGAAGGAGGACAAGGGGCAGTTAAAGAGGTGTCGCCTTCTTCCAAGGCCTTGGCGCTTTCAATGGCGATGAGGGTTTCCGGGTGAAGGGGAGGCATGGTGAAATTGTCGTATTCAACAATGGGAGGGCCGTAGAGGTCTGTTCCTTTAAGGCTGGCGACCTCGTTGTACCACATGGTGATAATATTGGGGGCGCTTGCTTTGGTTGTGCTGCTTATGGTCGCCAGAAGGGGGGTGAGGACTTGAGGGAAAATGTCCCCTTGGAGCAGATATGTGACGCCTTCGGGGCGTTTTTCGTCCGTAAGGGCTTGAATAATATAGTTGCCTGAAGGCAGACGCCACGCTTGCCAGAGGGTATGCTCGGCGTCTGGCAATAAGGTAACGTCCGCGTGAGGAATGCGCGAATGATGGCCTTGGAATTGAATGGTGTTCACAGTACTCCCCAGAAAACACGTTATGGCATAAAGCGAAAAAGAACTTTTGCAGAATGGAAAATCATATAAAGCGAACCCAATAAAAGCAAGGCTAATCTTTAAGGGTGACTGCGCCTTCGGAAGCTCTCGCGTCTATGTATGGGGGGAAAGCGCCTGCCCATGAGTGTATTGAAACATAAGCCAGCTAAGTCGGCCAAATGGGCAACGCTAGGCCAGGTGCGCTAAGCTAGGCCAGGTGCGCTAAGCTAGGTCAGACGCGTCAAGGGAGTCAAAGAGGTTAAGCAGTATAGCCGAATCATGTAAATAATAGGGGGCTGGCATGATGTTTTCCAGTGGAGGTCAAAAAACAGCGCCCATAAGGTCAGCGAGGGTAGACGAACTCTTAGGCCGGCTTAAAGGCGATAGTGGCAACCAATGCTTTCTCTGTTTCTCTGGGCGGCTTGGGTAATGAGATAGGCCGTTTGACAACCATGAAAGAGGTCGATGAGGGGTTTCGACATGGCGGTGTTCTTATAAAACCCATGAACGTTGCGGGAAAGATCGCGAAGCTCGGCAAAGGCTCTGTCGAGGCGTGCTGTGGTGCGGGTTATGCCCACATAGTTCCACATGAGGGTGCGGATGGAGTTCCAGTCTTGGGCGATAAGGGCGGGGTCGTCGTGCTGGTCAGAGCCGGTGTATTCCCAGTCTTTTATGGACGAGTGCATGGTTTTGTCGGTGGTAATGTCGGCGTTGAGTATTCTTTGGGCGATATGGTCGCCAGCTGTTTTACCAAAGAGCAGGGCTTCAAGCAGAGAGGTGCTGGCAAGACGGTTGGCGCCGTGCAGGCCTGTGCAGGAGGATTCTCCCGCGCAATACAGCCCTTCCAGTGAGGTTTGGCCTTTCAGGTTGGTGAGGATGCCACCGCAGAAATAGTGGGCGGCAGGAACCACGGGTATAAGTTGTTTACGAATATCTATGCCGCGCTCAAGGCAGGCTTCAAATACTGTGGGGAAACGTTTTTTGAGATCATGTTTTACCTGACGGGCGTCGAGGTAGACGCAGACATCGCCTGTGCGGAGCATTTCATGGACAATGGCGCGCGAAACGATATCGCGCGCGGCGAGTTCGGCGCGTTCGTCATATTCAGGCATAAACCGCTTGCCAGCGGAGTTGAAGAGCAACGCCCCTTCGCCGCGCAAGGCTTCGGTAATTAAAAAGCTCGGGCGGTCAGGTTGGAAAAAGGTAGTAGGGTGGAATTGCATAAATTCCATGTTTTCCAAGCGCACAAAGGCTCGGCTTGCCATGGCTATGCCCGAACCAACGGCGGATTGAGCGTTGGTTGAGTGCAGGTAAACCTGTCCTACGCCGCCAGTGGCGATGACCGTGGTATCCGCCAGAAAGGTGAGGATTTCTTTGGTCGTTTCATCGTACACATAGGCTCCGCAACATTTGTTGTAGAGGTCATAGTGGTACTTCATGTCCTTGGCGTGGTGGTGAGCGGTCAAGAGGTCGATGGCCGTGTGATTTTCAAGGTAGGTAATGTTAGGGTTGTTTTTTACGGCGGAAAGGAGGTAATCCATGATACTGCGGCCCGTATGGTCGGCGCAGTGGATAATGCGTTGGGTGGAATGCCCTCCTTCGCGGGTTAGGTCCCAGTCGTTATTTGAAAAAACGCCTTTGTCGTTGGCGTTGGCTCTGTCGAAGGGGATGCCGAGCCTATCGACCAGCATTTCTTCAACGGCTTGGGGCCCGTATTGGCAGAGAAAACGCACTGTTTCCGGGTTGTTGTAGTTATGCCCGGCGACAAAGATATCGTTCTCAAGCTTTTTGGCGTCGTCTTTGTCCAGACTGCGGTAGATTATGCCCCCTTGGGCTTGCCACGAGTTGCCGTTGTCGGCCATAGCCGAGGCGGCAAGTATGGTGACGGGGATACCTTTATCGGCAAGGCGCAGGGCGACTATGCCTCCGGCAAGGCCGGCTCCTATGATAAGCACTGGGGTATGGTGGCGTCTGGACATAGTTTTCCTTGCTGCTACCAGCGCGTTAAGGTTTTTAAGCTAAAGGCAAATCTGGAGCATGGTTTCCAGCGACTGTTTGGCGTGGGCGGCAAGACTCGAGGCGGCCTTGGCTTCATATTTCGTCCCGCCCGCTTGAATATCCTTGAGGGTTGCCAAAAGTTTTTCTGCTGTCGTCTGGGTCATGTGGGTGCATTCGCTTTCAACCAAAGGGATAATGGTTTTATGCCCTTCATACTGCTTGGCAAGGCGTTGAACGAGGTTGATTTCAGTACCTATGCCTACGGCGGCGCCTTGGGGGGCATCTTCCGCCACCTTGATAAGGAAGGAGGTGGAACCGTTGGCATCGGCGTCTTTGGTCACCTCAGGCGTACATTCAGGGTGAACGGCGATGGTGATTCCGGGATATTCTTCGCGCAGGCGCTCAATTTGGCGTGTGGCAAAGCGGGTATGGATAGGGCAAAAACCCGGCCACAGGACAATACGGGAGGCGAGGGCGGTTTCTAAGTCGATGCTCTCGGCGCCATTTTTGGTCGAGAGAACATGAACCTTATCATCGGGAATGCCGAGCTTTTTCGCTGTGTTGGCGCCCAGGTTTCTGTCGGGCACGAAGAGGACGATATCGCCTTGTTCAAGGGCCCAGGTCAAAATCTTTTGGGCGTTGGCCGAGGTGCAAACGCTCCCCCCAAATTCGCCTACAACGGCTTTGACGCCAAGGGTGGAGTTAACATAGGTGATGGGGACAACTTTTTTGCCTGTGGACTGGAGGCGTAGAATAACTTCCCTCACCTGCTCCGGAGGCGACATGGTCGCCATGACACATTCGGCGGAAGGGTCGGGGAGATAGACTTTTTGGTCTTCCCTTGCCAAGAGGGCGGCGGATTCCGCCATAAAATAGACACCGCAAAACACCACATGTTTGGCTTCTAGCTTGGACACCATTTGCGCCAGAGCCAAAGAATCGCCTCGGTGGTCAGTGTGGCGGATAACTTCATCAACTTGATAGTGGTGGCCGATGATGGCTAAATCTTTGCCGAGTTCGGCGCGCAGGGCCTCGATGTTTTCGTGAACAGATGGGTTTGTCATTCTCTTTCTCGCACGATTAAGCGTTGGTGATATACATGCTGAAGTCAGCGGCAGGGGCAGAGTGCGTTAGTCTTCCGACGGAAATAAAGTCGGGCTTGCGCTTTCCTTGAACAGTGGCAAGGTCGGCAATGGTCTCAAGGGTGACGTTGCCGCTTATTTCCACTTCAATGGAGTCGGGAATTCTATCCAGCGCTTTTTCCATGGTGGCTTTGTCCATATTGTCGAGCATGATGCGTTGGATGGCGAGTCCTGCGGCTTCGGACACTTCTTCCAATGTGCGGCACTCTACTTCAATGGGAGTATTTGGGTTTTTTTCACGAGCCATGGTGACGGCCGGGGTGATGCCTCCGGCGGCGTCAATATGGTTATCCTTGAGCATCAATAGTTCAGCGAGGTTTTTGCGGTGGTTGCGCCCGCCCCCTAAGATGACGGCGTATTTTTCAGGATAGCGCAGACCGGGAAGAGTTTTTCTTGTGTCGAGGAGCTGAACCCCTGTGCCTTCCAACTCTTTCACATAGGCATGGACAAGGTTGGCTATGCCTGAAAGGTGGGTTAAGAAGTTCAGCATAATGCGCTCAGCGCGCATCAGAATGCGGGCGTTCCCTTCAATTTCCAGAATAACCGTGCCTTTTTTAACAAAATCGCCGTCTTTGTGATGATAGGCTGCAGTGTAGGTTCCGGGTTCAAGGCGGGTGGTTTCTTCTAGAATAAGAGGGAAAAAGCTGGCGCCAGCGATAATGCTGTCTTCCTTAGCCACAATGGAAGCGTTAACCTTGGCCTCGGGAGGAAATACGGCGTTGGTGGTGAGGTCGGTACCGTCTTCGTCTAAGGCCATGCGGATGCTGGCAAGAAGATGGGTTAAGGCTTCGTTCTTAAAGAAAATTTCAAATGTCGCTATATTCATCGTTGTCTGAAAGGGGTCGTAATGTTAAGGTTAGCTCGCCTGATGGAACTAAAAGCGTTCTGTAGAGACAGTTCTACGTATTAAAACAACGCGAGGGCAACTCTAAGGTTGCCAAACACTCCCTACCATAATAAGGATATCAGCCCTTAGTCAAGATGTATAGCCGCTTGACTGCTCCTTGGAGCGTGCTTTGCGGTTATTGCTTTTTTGGGGCTGATAGGCAGGATGCACGAGATGCATTGTGATTTGAACGCGAATTTCTGAGGAGCAGAGTAGAATGGACAAAAAGTTTGATGGCGCGCCACAAGATGAACCGACCGAAAACATTTTGGCACAAAATCAGGCCTTGAGTTCTGAGGATGCTCAGCGACTCGCTGATAGTCATACGGAATTTTTAAATCAAGAGTTGCAACACCCCGCTGACGTTGCCGAGCACCTTGAAACCCTTCCTTTGGACGAGCAGGTATATCTGCTTTCCACCCTCCCCATTGAAGATGCCGCCGAGGCCTTGGCTGAGCTTGATGAACACAGGCAGGTCGATATTCTTGAGGCGCTGAACCCTGACATCGCGGCGGGGTTGGTTGGAGAAATGTCGCCTGACGACGCCGCTGACGTTTTGGACGAGCTTGACGAAGAGCATAGTGATTCGCTCCTGAACAAGTTGGAATCAGAAGACGCTCAGGAAATTCGCGAGCTTATGTCCTTTGACCCGGATACGGCGGGCGGTATCATGAATACCGAAATTATTATCCTTGAAAAAGACCTTACGGCTGACGAGGCTGTTCTTCGTTTGCGAAGCGAAATTGGGGATAAGGAAATTCCCTACTACGCGTATATTGTGAGCGGTGACGATGTGTTGGAAGGAGTGTTGTCCCTGCGTGACCTTATTATGCTCCCTTCAGGCACGGTTTTGGGCGAAGCCATTGGTAGTCAGGATCTCATAACGGCGACCTTTGCTGAAACCAGGGAAGAGGTGGCTCGCCTTATATCGCACTATAATTTTATGGCTTTGCCTGTTACGGACTTGCAGGGGCGTCTTTTGGGCGTTATTTCGCACGATGACATCATCGACGTTATCCAAGACCTCGCTAGCGAAGATATGCTGGGGATGGTTGGTGCGGGTCAGGATGAAACCGTTGATACCCCTTGGTTTGAGTCGGTTAAAATGCGACTGCCGTGGCTTTTGGTAAATATGCTTAACTCTGTGGTGTCCGCCAGTGTGGTGTATTTGTTTGAGGGCAGCATTGAGCAAATGGCTATCTTGGCAGTGTTTATGCCCATGGTGGGTAATCAGGCGGGGAACACAGGACAGCAAGCTTTGGCGGTGATTATTCGCCAAATGGCCTTTGATAAAATAGAAGGGAAAAAAGCCGTACTGGCGGTAACGCGCGAGGCGAAAATCTGCTTGCTGAACGGGCTTTTTCTCGGCTTACTGGCCTTTGCTGGGGTAACTCTTTTTACCTGGAATATGCCTTCGGGCGGGCTTTTGTTGGGGGCTGTCATGTCTTCGGCCCTTGTCTTTGATATGCTCCTTGGAGCCATTGCCGGGGGCAGTATCCCCCTGATTTTGAAGCGTCTCGGCAGGGACCCCGCGCAGGCTTCCAGTATCTTTTTAACAGCCATTACCGACGGCGCGGGCTTCTTTGTGTTTTTGGGGCTGGCGACGGTGTTTTTACTGTAAAACCCCTTTCCCCAATGCAGGTTTGACAAACCCTGAAGTTTTCTCCTTTGAGGAAAATTTCAGGGTTTTTGCATGATATATTTGCGTGAAAAGTGTACCATCGTGTGTGCAGTTTTGTGCAAACACATGTGCAATCAGTTGCGCAAAAAAGGTTGAAACATGTGTTAATCCAAATGCTAGCTTGTGGATATCCAGTTTATTCAATCTCTTATGTGTTTGGCACGTATTCTGCTTTATATAAAGCATATTGCCTCCACATGTGCAAGAGTGACGGTGTCGCCATCCCTTTTATTGAGGATTAGCACATAGTGGTATCTAAAAAGAGGCACCATTGGTCGCAATGGCTTCTGCCCCTTAGCCAGATAGCAGTTCTGCAAACTGGTTAAAAGGGATGGCGTTTTAAGAATTTTCGAAAGTCCTCCTTCTGACTTTCAACTAATTTCCAAATGGTTTGCGAAATTAGGGCCTGTGTTTCGAGTACGGGATTGTCCGTGTAAAGCGGACGTGAGACACAGGTAGTGTAGGTCGGCTTTACAGCCGAAATGGAGCTTCTCCACTCCTTATGTCACTTTTTAGTGATACACAAAAGCAACTGCTGGTCCCAGTTGCTTTTGTGTTTTTAGCGTTATTGCTCTCAGGTGATGGTGAAGGGGCTCCCTTCGCCATCATCGCTGTTTTTTTGAATAGGCGGGGTGAGGGGGGAGTCATGGCGACTATGAAGACCATGAGCTACCACAAAAGCCATAATTGGCGAGAATGGCAGATGGAGGAGGGTAAATGGCGAGTGACGCAGGCGTTGGGCAGGTGTCGTTCTTTTGGGGAGCTTAGCGGTTGTTTCTGCGTTGATTGGCCCGCCAGCGCCAGGGCGGGGTCGCCCTGTTATTGGCCCATAGCCCTGCCTTTTTACTTCTGGCAAGGGTTTCGGAGGCTTTCCATTGCACACACCGCGCTGATTTGCAGTATTTGCCATCAACCCAAGCGTGCCCGTTACGAACAAGGAGTTCATTCAGGGTGGCCTTGTTTTCGAGGTGAATAATAGCCACAGTACGCCCGTAAGGGTCTGTGTACATGCTTTGCACTTCGACATTTTCGAGCAGGACCGTTTTGTTGGTAAAAGCCGTGGACTCAGGTCCCCATGCTTGGTCGCTTTCGGGAGCATCAATACCATAGAGGCGGATTTTTTCCAGAGCGCCGGACGATTTCATGACAGTAATGGTATCGCCGTCGTGAACCTTGACGACTTTTCCCGGGAGGAAGAAACCGCCAAAAAGAGCGAGACCCGCGCCGCTGAGAATGAGCAACCAGCGTTTTAGGGTTCGAAAGGTGGAGACCAAAGATTTTTTTGAAGAGCGTTTTTTTCGTGCCATGGGAAGAGGGGGAGTACAGGGCTAGGGTTGCGGTTAGGCTTTGTCTGAGGGGTAGACCTTTGGGGGCAAAGTGAAGGTAGTATGGGGTAAAAAATACCTTTTGGCTAGGCAAAAAGCGCCATTTTTAGGGCGGTTTGGGGATTGTCATTTTTTACAAACTTCGCTAAATCTTTGCGTACACTGGCTTGTCTTGGTCTTGGCGTGAATATTGCAAATTTTATTATACTCTGCTACTGGGTGGCAGATATGAGGAAACTGTAGTATAGAAAGGCATTATATTTATGATGCTCACAATGAAGAAGCTTTGACAGCGGCGCATTGGGCTTGTCCGGAAAATGAGGTAAGGGATGAATAAGATTCTAGCACAAGATGAAGTTGATGCTCTGCTACGTGGCTTAACGGGCGGAGAGATTGAATCTGAAACACAAGAAGATGAAGATGCTTCTGGTATAGTTCCCTTTGACCTTGCCAATCAGGACAGGATTATTCGGGGCCGCATGCCCGTTTTGGAGATTGTCAACGACAGGTTCTCGCGCCTTTGTACGAACGCTTTATCCAACATGGTTCGTAAGCGGGTTGAGCTTAACCCCTTATTTATCGACATGACGAAGTTCGGCGACTTTATGCGTTCGCTCCCCGTGCCTACCAGTATCAATATATTTAAGATGGATCCTTTACGGGGTAACGCACTTGCCATTGTTGACGCACGGCTTGTGTTCGCATTGGTGGAAAACTTCTTTGGCGGTCAGGGAAGTCAGCCCAAAATCGAAGGACGTGAATTTACCCCCATTGAACAGGCCATTGTCGATAAAGTTATTAAAATTGTTTTAGAGAACATGGAAGATTCTTGGCGTCCCGTGCATGACGTGAGTCTTGAACTCGTACGCTCGGAAATTAACCCCCAGTTCGCGGCCATTGTTCCTCCCAGCGATGTTGTTGTGGTTATCTCCTTTGAGGTTGAGCTTGAAAACGCCATCGGGGCGCTTACTATTTGTTTGCCTTATGCCACCATCGAGCCCATTCGCTCAAAATTGCACGCCAGCTTCCAAACAGAACGTCTTGAAATTGACCATGTCTGGGTGAGCCGCTTAAAAGACCGTCTTTTGGAAACCCCTGTGGAACTGAAGGTGCATTTTGGCAACGCTCAGTTAACGGGCAACCAGCTCATTCGCCTGCAAGTGGGGGATGTGATTATGCTGGATAAAGACATTGAAGAATTGCTCGGCGTCTATTTGGAAGGGGTTCGCAAGTATTGGGCGGTGCCGGGAACCGTGAAGAGCAACAAGGCCATTCAAATCATTCGCGAGGAAGAACCTCGCTTTACCTAAGTCTTGAGGGTGTTTACAACGACCCTTGGGTCGCTTAAGTCCTCTGGGTACAGAAGGGGAGTGGAGTTAGCGCCATGGGTCATGGGCCGAGGTTGCCTGAGGTTGCCTAGGCCTCTTTCAAGGCTTCCTCAATGGAAGTATTTAAAAATTACCACCGATGCGAAAATATTGATATTTGCGGGTATCCAAGTGAAATAACTTGTATCCGCTCTTTTCTCTTTAGTAGCGGATGATGAATGGTCTTCTGAGTCTGCCCGTTTTCATACTTGTGTTGTATGAAAGTTTTGTATTATGGTGTGCGCCGATGCTGAGGCCTTTTCATTCCGCCTCGGGGTCTTTTATTTTCTAACCTGCAATTGATTGAAATCATGAGGAAGCTCCATGTTAGGTGCCTATTCCATTCATCATTATGTCATTTTCTTTGCCATTGTGCTGGTTTGTTTATGGGTGGATTTGCACGCGCATAAACAAGATCAGCCCATTTCCATGAGGGACGCTCTCAAATGGTCAATAATTTGGATTAGTTTGGCTCTGCTTTTTGGCGTCTATATATGGTTTGACCATGGCACAGAACACGCCACCCTCTATCTTTCTGGTTATTTATTAGAAAAATCCCTTTCCATAGATAACCTTTTTGTGATGATGGCTATTTTTAGTTCCTTTGCCATAAAAGGCGCTTTTCAGCATAGGGTTTTGTATTATGGGATTATGGGAGCCCTTGTCCTGCGTATTGTTTTTGTCGCCGCGGGTACGGGGCTTGTCGAAGCTTTTGGTAACTACGCCTTGGGCGCTTTCGGGGCCTTTGTTTTATGGTCTGCCTGGAAGATGTGGCAACAGAGCAAGCAACCCGAAGAGGAGATAGAAGACTATTCTCATCACTGGTCGGTGCGCTGGACCCAACGTCTGATGCCCGTCAGTCCTCGTATCGAAGGGCATAACTTTTTTGTGAAAAGCGTGGACAATGCCACAGGCAAAGCCATTTGGATGGCTACCCCTCTCTTTTTATGCCTTATTGTCATTGAACTGTGCGACGTCATGTTCGCCTTTGACTCAATCCCCGCCATTATCGCCATCACCCAAGACCCTTTCCTTGTTTATACCAGTAATATTTTCGCCATTCTCGGTATGCGGTCGCTCTATTTCCTCATGGCTGGTGCTAAAAAGTATTTGTGCCACTTGGAAAAAGCCGTTATTGCCATTTTGGCCTTTATCGGCGTGAAAATGCTATTGACTGTGGCTTTGGATATGCACTTGCCAGCCACCCTTAACCTTGTGATTGTTCTGGGTCTTTTAAGCTTTGGCATTGCGGCTTCTTTTATTTGGCCAGAGAAAACGGATATTGAGCAGTAAGGAATTGATAATAAAATACAAAGGCGGTTTGGTAACAAACCGCCTTTTTTTGTTTTAGCGTCTTTTTTATTGAGAAAGGTTGGGTGTTTTTTGGGGCAGGGCCCCAATAAAAACAACACTCTTCACCTTAATCCGTTTGTTGTGCTTGTTTTTGGATGCGACCCTTGGCAAGGGTTAAGCGGTGGGTGAAAAAATCGCCATATTCGCCTTCATGATGGGAGACAAAAACAATGCTGATACCACGCTTTGCCAAGAGAGGGAGAGTATGGAGCCAGAGGGCGCGGTTGGTGGAGTCGAGGCCTGAAAAGGGTTCGTCCAGCAACAGAACCTGGGGAGAACCGACCAGCGCGCGAGCCAGCAGAACACGCCGCCCCTGCCCGCTGGAAAGAGAGTGAAAACGGGTGTTGGCGAAAGGAATAATGTCAAAATACTCCATAAGGTCGTCGGCCCGAATTCTTTCTTGAGGGGTTAAATCGCGATAAATGCCGATGCTCCCGTCTGCACCGCTTAAAACAACATCGCGCGCCGTCATGTCGTATGTATAAAGGCTGTGGAGCTTGTCAGAGACATAGCCCACTTTTTTTTGGAGCTCCGTAAGGGCCGTTTTGGACTGGTCAAACCAACGCATGACCCCACCCCACGCCACGAATTCCTCACCATGCAAGAGACGTAAAAAAGTACTTTTACCTGACCCGTTTTGACCAAGGATGAGCCAATGTTCCCCTTGTTGAAGTCGCCACGTAATATCTTGTAAAATAAGCTTGCGATCAATGTACACCTCCACATTTTTGAGAGAAATGAGAGGCGTTTGGGCAGTGCTTTTGTGGTTTTGCCGGGGAACTGGTGGAAAAAGTCGGTCAAAAAGCACTTGGTTAGCCGTGACGTGTTGATTTTCGGTTTGGGGAAAACGTTCTAAGGCCTTAAGTCCTTGTTGTCCAAGGGAATAGATGCTCTCAATCCAGTGGGGGATATCTTCTTGGCGGTGGGCTGTTACAATGAGGGTACAGCCCTCTTCGCTTGCCAGACGCATAAGACCCACAAGGAGGTCGCGACTTGTGCTATCCAACCCTTCAAGAGGTTCGTCCAGTAAAAGAAGTTTGGGGCGGGATACTATGGCTCTTAGGATAAGGAGGGCGCGTAGCTGCCCTTGGGACATGTCGGGAGCCAGCATGGGCAAGAGGTGATTCACACCGCCCAGAGTAGCGAGTTTGTGCAGATAGCCCTTTTCTTCTTCATTAATGGGGGAATAGAGCAGTTGGGTATTGTGAAATCCCGAAGCGATGATTTCCTCGCCGTTTATCCGCCAGCCTTGCCGAACATAGGTGCTTTGCTGGGCGGGCGAAATAAGACGGACGTGCTCTTTGGCAACCAGAGCCGAGGTTTCGTCTTGTCCGTCAGTCCCTTGGCCAAAATTCCAAAGAATGCGACCGTTATTGTTCATACCCTCAAGGGGAAGTTGCGAAAGGCGCGTTTCTCCGGCGAACAGTTTAAGTAGGGTTGATTTTCCCGAACCGTTTTCACCGATAAGAGCGAGGTGCTGGCGGGGGAAAACGCTGGCCCTGAAACGCTTGAATACAACTGTGTTGCCAAAATAAACGACAATGTCCTGCGCCTGAACAAGAGGGGGGAGAGGCGCAGGGGAGTCATGTGAGCCACAGGGGACATGGTTCCCATGAGAATCATGAGAACCGTGTGAGCCGTGTGAACCAAGGGGGCTCATGGCACCAGAAGAGAAATGGGGTTTGGCAGGCACGAGATTAGGGGGCCGTAAAGGCGATGGGGAGAGCTCGCCTATTTTTAAATACGGTGCTGGTGGTGTAACCAAAGCTTGCCGCATAACGTGCCAAGGTTTCAAAGTCAGCTGCTGGCGTATTGGGGCAGTGGGCATCGGAGCCGAATGAAATGGGGACGCCTAAGGAACTGGCGATTTTCATGATGCTTTCGCCCGGATAAATCTCTTTACAGGCTTTGCGCAAACCCGCTGAGGATACCTCCATGACAAGGCCGTTGTCGCGTATGGCGGTTAAGGCTTTGGTGACGACGGCGGTGGAGGTGGGGCGGTTGAGCCAGGCATGGAAGTCGTCTTTTGAGTGAATTTTAATGAGGTCGGGGTGGGCAACAACATTAAAGAGACCCGCTTCGGCAAGACTGCATATGTCGTTGTAATAGCGGTCGTATACGGCAAAACGCTGGTCTTGTGAGAGGGGAGCCCATTCTTCGGGCGGCCCGTCAAACCCCCAAGTATCCTGAAAGTGGAGTCCGCCGATTATGAAGTCGTAAGGGTAAGCCGCACAGAGTTGTCTGGCGTAATCAAGGCGAGCCGGAATAAAGTCAAACTCCATTCCCAATAAAATATCGATGCCGACTTCGAGGGCTTCCTCACGAAGGTCAATGACCTCTTGGACATACTGCGAATAGTTTTTGCTGAGCTTTTCCTGATAGTCTTGGGCGTAGCTATAGCCTTCGGGTCTGGGCGAGTGTTCGGAAAAACCAATGACTTTGAGCCCCCGCAGTTTACAGGCTTCGTATATTTCACGCACGGTGCCTTTACCGTGTGAATGCTCGGTGTGCAGGTGGATATCGGCGATAATGGGGGGTGTGAAGAGTGACATGGCTGTCCTTTTGCTTAGCTTTTGGGATAGGCAAGAACACGCTCAATGGCCTCTTGCACAGTGTTTTCAATGGTTTTCTCTTTAATGGGGTCCCCAAGAACGATGGTTCCTGTCTGGGTGTAGCGGGCGGGCAGTTCGTTGAGGGCAAGGGCGTAGATATCCATAATGGTGGCGGGGGCAA
>CAZYJQ010000037.1:0-13423 GCA_964647835.1 uncultured Desulfovibrio sp.
GAGCCCTATGAACCAGATGAGCCAATTGAGCCCGACATGCCAGATATGCCCGACATGCCAGATATGCCCGACATGCCAGATATGCCCGACAGGACTGATAGCTGGCGTCCTCAAGCATCCTCCCAAGGGCGTGGAAAGGGGACTGGTAAAAAGTCAGGCCGAGGAGCTTCGTCACCTTCCTCGACATCCTCGACCTCATCAAGTGGGGCAAAGGCCGACTTGGGCTCCAGCGATTTTAGCGAATTAACCATACAGCGGTTAGAAGATATCGCCGAACACATTAACAACACAGAACGCTCAGCCATGGAGGCCGAAAGGGAAACCCATAAACGTCTAGCGGCCCTTTATTTGCAAAACCGTATTGGAGAAAAATTTGATGGGGTTGTATCTGGGGTGACGGATTTTGGTATCTTTGTGGAATTGACCTCTTGCCTGAGTGAGGGGATGGTTCGCTTGAGTAGCCTCAATGATGACTATTATCACTATTTGCAGGATCGTCAGATGCTGAGGGGCGAGCGCACAGGGCGTAAGTTCAGCATTGGTTTGCCTGTCAAGGTGCAGATTGTGGATGTATCGCTACAGCGTTTTGAAGTTACCTTGGCTATTCTTCCTGAAGAGAGAGTTGATGGGGAAGCTGATGTGATACCCGCTCGAAGGGGGCGAGGGCGTGATGCGTCAGACGGAGGGCGGAGCGCATCAAAAGGCACGTCAAAAGGCACCTCAAGGGACACGTCAGGGGGGCCCTCAAGGGGTGGCAGAAGGGGGACTGAACGAAGGGGGGACGAGCGAGGCGGAAAATGCCAAGACGGGCGAGGCAAAAAGGCATCAGGCCAAGGCAGGGTAAGAGGCCAACGAAAAGGAATGGCAGGGCAGGGGCAAAACGATGATGCCACAATTTCAAGTGGTAGGTTATCAACGGAGGGCGGAAAACCTTCGTTTAAGAAACCTCAGCCTCCCAAAACATCAGGGCGTAAGACCCGCAAGAAGAACATCGCCTCTAAACAAAAGAAAAAACGCTAAGACAGATGGCCTCGTTGGCCCCGTTGTCCTCGTTGCCCCCACCCAGCTGTGGCAGCGGTCGAGATAGGGGGGCAGGTTATTAAGATTATGAGGCCGCGCAACGCCTGTCAGCGCTATGCGATCATTTGTGGGTCTTAATTAAGAATCTGGGTGTTTTTTGTATTAAGCGGGCAAGGGCATCCGGCCACAAGTTTTTTTGAGAAAATCCCGAAGACGCCTCGCAGGTAAAGCTGACGCCGTATCTGCTTATAGCAAAATTCCCCTAAAACGTTTTCTGCCAGAGTATTATCCTGAGGAGGGTAAAGCTCTGGCAGAATCTTTTATTCAGGCCGCTGGGACAAAGGGCACTATTGAGCGAGAATTTGCTAGCTTTTATAGTCGCCGTTCCAGCAAGAAGTACAGTAGGTATCGCCATTTTCACCGAAAAGACCAAGCAAGCCTTCAAGGGAGAGATAACCAAGGCTATCCATGCCTAAGATGGTGCAAATTTCATCGGGAGAATATTTGGATGCCATAAGTTCTTCTTTTTTGGGGAAGTCTACGCCATAAGGACAGGGGAAACAGGTCGGCGGGCAGGCTATGCGAAGGTGAACCTCGGTGGCCCCAGCTTCTCTTAAGGCTTTGTTGAGCGAATTGGTGGTTGTTCCGCGAATAAGGGAGTCGTCTACTAAAGCGACCCGTTTACCTTCGACCACATCACGCACTATATTATGTTTCATGCGAACGGCTGTGGCCCGGGCTTCGGGGCCGGGGGTAATGAAGCTTCTGCCGACATAGTGGTTTCTGATGAGACCACGTTCAAAGGGAATGCCCAACTCAAGGGCGTACCCCATGGCGGCGGACATGCCGGAATCAGGTATGGCGACGACGATATCAACATCGGCGGGGTGTTCGCGCGCTAGGATGGCACCGCTTTTTTCTCGCATGAGGTGCGGGGTTTCGCCAAAGACAACGGAGTCGGGGCGCGCGAAATAAATAAGTTCGAGAAGACAACGGGCGAGAGGTTCTTTGCCCGTATTAAACATATAGGAATGACAGCCCGTGGCGTCGATAACCAGCATTTCGCCGGGAGCGATTTCACGCAGACTGGTGGCGCCCACCTGATCAAAGGCGCAAGTTTCCGAAGCGACCATGTAGGCATCGCCGAGCTTGCCGAGCATGAGAGGGCGGTAGCCCCAAGGGTCGCGGGCGGCGATGAGGCGGTTGTCGCCAAAGAGCATAACCAGCGCGAAGGCGGCCCCCGCTTTGGCGAGGACTTGGGCTATTTCATCGTTGGTGCTGGCTTGTTCTTGAGCAAGCATGTGAAGAATAAGTTCACTGTCGGCGTCCGTATGAAAAAGCGCGCCCCGGCTGATAAGCTTGTCGCGCAGTTCATTCCCGTGGGAAAGAAACCCGTTGTGTCCTAGGGCAATTTGGTGGTGTTTATATTGTGCCATGAGGGGCTGGGTGTTGACATAGGCCTTTTGGCCCAAGGTGCCGTAGCGCACATGCCCTATGGAGCTAGAGCCGGGGAGGTCGCGGCTTTCAGGTTTGGCGAAGACGTTGGCGACAAGACCGACGTCTTTATGGCTGTGGAAGGTTGTGCCCTCTAGGGTCACTATGCCTGCGGACTCCTGCCCTCTGTGCTGCAGGGCGTGCAGGCCGAGAAAAGTAAGGGCGGCAGCGTTTTCAGCCCCCCATATACCAACAACTCCACAGGCTTCATGTGGACGTTCCATTATGACGTCTCCTTCATCATGGTTTCAAAACCGCTGATGTATAGGTTAAACATATAGGTAAAATAGGCAATGCTGGGGCGCAGAGAAGAGTGTGTTTATCTGCGCAAAGAAATTCTATAGTACACTAAGTGCAGTTTACGCAATGCAAAAATAGTAAAAAGGCACTTCGGGCTCTGGTGTTAGGGAAGAAAGTATTGTAATAACGTAGCTTGATGTTAGACTATATAATACGCTCTTTTGCAATAAGGTGACGAGGGTTTCCCCTTTGCCCGCTAGTCTAGGCAAGGGGTATCCCCCTCCTGTTGAACTTGCTTAAATTCAGCTCATAGCCTCCTTAGCCCCTTTTCAGCTAGCCCCATAGGCTTTTGAGCTCATTTGAAGTCAGTCGTCAGGCAGTCCCATAGGCAGTCCCATTGGCAGTCTCAAGACTTTTTCGTTCAACCTTGCATCCCTAAAAAGAGTGTTTAAGGAGAATATTATGGCCCCCACACCACGACATTCGGTGGCGATTGCCATTGCTGAAGACAATTATATTTGTCCGGAGCCCAAACGGGTGCCCGGTTTAGATAGCTACGGTAAAGAGGTGTTTAGCACTCGTGTTATGCGCGAGCGTTTGCCCAAGGGAATTTTCAGGCAACTCCAGCAATGCATTAAAAATGGCGAACCACTCACGCCCAGTATAGCCGACGTAGTGGCAAGTTCCATGAAAGACTGGGCCATCGAACGGGGCGCCACCCACTACACTCACTGGTTTCAACCCATGACGGGTATGACCGCTGAAAAGCATGACGCCTTCATTACCTGTACGGCTGAAGGGGACATCATTAACTCTTTTTCAGGTAAAATGCTGATTAAGAGTGAGCCGGACGCTTCTTCTTTTCCCTCTGGTGGCATCCGCTCGACCTTTGAGGCTCGTGGCTATACCGACTGGGACCCTACCAGCCCCGCTTTTTTAATGGAAAATGCCCATGGGAAAACGCTGTATATCCCCAGCATCTTTGTTTCCTATACGGGCGAATCCCTTGACAGAAAGACGCCCCTTTTGCGTTCGGTTGACGCTGTGGGCCAGCAGGCCCTGCGAATTTTACGTCTTTTTGGCAATACCAAAGCCACAAGCGTTGGGGTTATGGTGGGCGCGGAGCAGGAATATTTCCTTGTAGATAGACGTCATTATAAACTTCGGCTGGATTTGCAGCTCGCCGGGCGAACCTTATACGGTGCGCCTTCTTGTAAGGGGCAGGAGCACCAGTATTTCGGCAGTATTAACCTGCGGGTTTTAGCCTTTATGGCTGAGGTGGAAGAGCGCCTCATCGCCCTTGGCGTTCCAGCCAAAACAAGGCACAACGAGTCCGCTCCTTCACAGTTTGAGCTGGCTCCCTTATATGAAGACGCCAACCTCGCCACCGACCACAATATGCTCACCATGGAGATTTTGCGGGTAGTGGCTGAAAAGCATAACTTCGCCTGCGTTCTTCATGAAAAACCCTTTGCCGAGGTCAATGGATCGGGCAAGCATAACAACTGGTCGCTGAGCGACTCCGAAGGTAATAACTTATTGGAACCCGGCAAGACACCTCAGGACAACGCTCAGTTTTTGGTGTTTTTGGCGGCGGTTTTACGCGCTGTTCATAAGTATCCCGAACTTTTGCGCCTTGGAAGCATAAGCGCTGGTAACGACCGTCGTTTGGGCGGGCATGAGGCGCCTCCAGCTATTTTGTCGGTGTTTTTGGGGAATACCCTGACGGAGCTTTTGGAAGCTGTCATTACAGGTTGCACCAAAGGCTGTGGCTGGGATGGCGGGACTTTGCAGGTTGGGGTGTCTGCTTTGGCGGCGCTTCCTCGTGATATTTCCGACAGAAACCGCACCAGCCCTTTTGCTTTTACAGGGAACAAGTTTGAATTTAGAGCCGTGGGGTCTTCCATGTCAGTGGCTCCTGCCAATATTGCCATTTGCGCCGCGGTGGCTTGCGCCTTGGACGATATTGCAACGATGCTCGAGGCTGATTTGGCAAAGGGCGTGGAATTCACCTACAGCGTTCAGTCCTTGCTTGCAAAACTCTTTAAAGAGCATATGCCCGTTGTCTTTAACGGAAACGGGTATTCCAAAGACTGGATTAAGGAAGCGAAAAAACGCGGTCTTCCCAATTTGGCCGATACGGTTGCGGCCCTGCTGGAGTATGACAAGGATAAGGTTAAGGAAGGTTTTTATAGGCATGGCATTTTGACCGAACGCGAGCTTTTGGCTCGTCAGGAAATCTTGCTGGAGTCTTATATTAAGACCGTGGCTGTTGAAGCTAACGTTACCTCGGTCATGGGCCGCAGTCAGATTTTTCCCGCTACGGTCAAATGGCTGGATACCTTAGGTTCCGCCTTGCGCCATATGGAAGAATTTGGGGGTGCCGATTCCGACAGTCCCGAACGCGCGTATTTTGTCAAAGTGCAAAAAATCTTGCGTGAATTTCTTTTGTCGCTGGATAAACTGGACAAACAAAAAGCTTCGGCTGAAAAGCTCGAAGATAGTAAAGAGCACGCCATTGCCGTTCGCGATAAAGTCATTCCCATCATGGATAAATGCCGTGAATATGGAGATGCCCTGGAATCGCTTGTGGACGATAGCGTCTGGCCTTTCCCGAAATATGACGAACTGCTGTGGTAAGAGGCTAGCTCAAATTTGAAAACCTCCAAGTCTTGCAGTCTTTTGTTCGCTAAAGTGTAGGCTTGGCGTTCATGCAATGCTCAGTAAAAAGACACCTTCGTCATGAGGGTGTCTTTTTTATGGCGGTTGCCAATTCATTTGCAAGCAAAGTGGTGGCATGCCGATGAGTATAGCGGACGAGGCCTTTGTTCTGGGAGGCTTTGGTTTGGTGGGAGTAAAATCCGCCTAAGCGAAACGATGCCTCCATGGTGTTGAACAGTGAGAGATATTTTGCTGTGAAAAGGCAGAGTTATTTATGTTCCGCAAAGAAAAAATGGCTCATGTCCTTCTTTATGTTAACGAAGTACATGGGGATTGAAGGGTGACCATCTTTTTGGCTGGTTAAATAGTGATAGGCAAGCTCTTGCAGAGAGGTTATCTGACTCAAAGCCAGAGCCTGAATGGCCATTTCTTCAAAAAGCAGAGCAAGTTCGGAAGAGTCGCCCAGGAGGCGGTTGATTCTTGGGGTATCACTGTGCTCGTTGCGCAGGCAAAGGGCTTTGTCTTTGGTCAAGCTTAA
Source organism: uncultured Desulfovibrio sp. (assembly GCA_964647835.1). GTDB lineage: Bacteria > Desulfobacterota > Desulfovibrionia > Desulfovibrionales > Desulfovibrionaceae > Frigididesulfovibrio. The sequence goes on from CAZYJQ010000037.1 coordinate 5,954, forward strand.
GCTGATTTTTTGAGAGGTATCAATGCCTTCACGGAGGAACAGGGCATAGAGGCGCTCTAAAAAACATTCTTGAAGGGTATAAATGTTATCTTGGAGGGTCGTCGCCAGCGCTGTTTTTTCGATGGCCTCGGTCATAAGGCTATACAGCGAGGTGGCTGATTTACGGAAAGTATAGGCTTTCCAGTCGTCAGTCGCCATAGGGTGAATGGAATGAGTGGGAATGGCACAGGGCATGTCTACCGCTGAAAAATCCTTTACTGTCGCCGTGCTCTGGCTGCCTATATTCACGCCTAACTCCTTGGTGTTGGCAGTTCTTTCCCTAATCCCGTATTGAGTAGAGTAAAAGCAAATACAGTGCCATAATTCAAAAAATGTTGGGAGCTTAGGACTTTGGTTTTTACCAGCTAAAAAGAGGATAAAGGAACGGCAAATTCTACCTCATAGGAAGCGCCTACTTATTGTGCTCTTGCCCGCCAAAGGGCGTTTTTGCCTTGCCAGATTCTATGAGAAAAAGTTTCTTTGAGCCATGCGTCCTACTAACCTTGTCAGTTGCCTAGGGATAAAAAAACCTGGTAACCGTGTCAAAGGGGGTAGCGGGTAAGGGCCGTGAGCCAGGGGGTATAGTTGGTTGAGGGAATAGGGAACAGGGCATAGGGCACTTAAGGGGGAGGAGATACCCATGTGTGTTACGGGGCATAGGGACATAAGGGCATAGGGGTATAAGGGAATGGGGCGTGAGGAGTTGAGAGTCGGGGCGTTGTCTATTTGGAGTAAGGAAGTAGTGGGGGGCAAAAAATAATAAAAGCCCCATCCGTAAGGGTGAGGCTTTTGTATGTACTTGAGCAGGTTTGCTTAGTCTTTTTTCTCTTCTTTGGGGGCCGCCTTTTTCGCAGGGGCTTTTTTGGCTGGTTTTTCGGCTGCGTCGTCGCCTTCTTTGGCGGCGGTTTCTTTCTTAGCGGCCTTGGGGGCGGCTTTTTTCGCAGGGGCTTTTTTTGCCTTTTCTTCTTTGGGGGCCACTTTTACAATCTCAGCCTTTTCATAGATAAGATCCATGGCTTTATCGCACAAGAGGCGGTCGCGCAGAACGAAAATAAGGTTGTTTTTAACGTAGTATTCTTTCATTTGCTCATAGTCGGTGCGGTTTTGATACGCAATTTGACGCAGGGCAATGTCAACTTCGTGTTCGGCAACGGTAATATCGTTCTTTTGAGCGACGGTCATGAGAAATACGTGGCCTCGTGCCAAGGCTTCTGCCTCGGGGCGGAATTCATCAATGTACTCTTCTTTGGATTTTCCAGATGTTTCAATGCTCCGGCCTTGGCGGCTGAGTTTGTCTTCGAGTTCGGCTATCATGGCGTCGATATTGCCTTGAACCATGGTCTCTGGCAGGGCAAAATCGGTTTGTTCAAGCAACTGGTCAAGAAGGGACTTTTGCGCCGTAGAGCGGTGCAGGTCAGTTTTACTCTTGGTGTAGGACTCGCGAATGCTGTTTTGCAGGGCTTCCACAGTGTCGAAGTTTCCGGCAAGTTTGGCGAATTCGTCATTGAGTTCAGGCATGACGCGCTCTTTAATTTCTTTAAGCTGAGCCTTCATGGTGAGGGTTCTGCCAGCGAATTCGGGGTTGAGGAAATCCTCCGGGAAGGAAACAGGACCTTCGCCTTCTTCGCCGGGCTTAAGGGTCATGATAAGCTTTTCAAAGTCTTCAAGGGTTTGGCCTTCGCCAAGGGGGATATTAAAGTCGGTGGCGGTGACACCGGCGACGGGCTCACCGTTTTCGTCAAAGGTGCTAAAGTCCAGAACGGCGATTTCGCCTTTTTTGGGCTTGCGAACTTTGTCGATGGTTACGGTAGTCGCCATGCTGTCGCGCAGTCTTTCGATAACTTCGTTGACTTCGGTCTCTTCAACAACGGGTTCTTCTTCTTCGGCTTTCAGTTTGTCAAATTCAGGTATGTCGAATTCAGGCAAAACTTCAAAGGAGATGGTGTAGACAAACTCTTTGCCACGCTCAAGCTGTCCGCCGTCAAAATCAATGCGTGAAACAGGCGAAACCTTCATTTCAGAAACGATTTCGTTAATGTGCACGTTCACCAGCTCTTCCGTTGCTTCACGGTAGAGGGATTCGCCAAACCGCTTTTCAATAATGCTTGAAGGAACTTTGCCTTTGCGGAATCCATCAAGTTGGATGGATGTGCGGTACATGGCAATGGCGGCACCAAGGGAGGCTTCGACCTCTTCCAAGGGAACAGTGACAGTGATTTTCTTTTTGACGGGGGTTAGGTCTTCAGAAGAATATTGCATGAAGGGATAGCTCCTTAATGAGATTGCGCTTTATTATATCGTGTTTCAAATGTAAAGGTGACAAGTGTTATCTTTTTTTCACTTGATAGTCAATAAACTTTACGCTTCTTACCAAAATGGCAGGGGCGGGTAACTATGGGGAAGGGCTTTTTACGGGTGACTCGCCAGAGCCCAACGAACCATGGGTATGCTTTTCAGCTTATGAAAACCATGTAGACGGGTAAGCATAAAGGAGTAAGGCGAGGCAAGGACGGAGAAAAAAGAGCAGAAGTGATGTGAGGAGCCAAGGCCCGAAAGCCTCAGGCGACAGTAAAAGGGGCAGTGAGGGAGATAAAGTGAGAGAGCCAATAAGAGCAGTCAAGAGTCAGGCAGGGGGCAAAGGTTACCCCTGTACCTCTTTGTGGCGGAAACAACTGACAAGGTGGTCGTTTACCATGCCCACGGCCTGCATGAAGGCATAGACTGTGGTACTCCCCACAAACCGAAAACCATGTTTTTTTAAATCTTTGGCAATGGTGGCGGAAAGGGCGGTTTGGGCGGGCACCTCTTGGACGGTTTCCCAGTGGTTTATAAGAGGCTTTCCGTCCATAAAGGACCAGATGTACTGGCTAAATGATCCGTATTTTTCCTGCGTGGCCAGGAAAGCTTGAGCATTATTGACCGTGCTGTGCACTTTGAGTTTATTGCGGACAATGGCGGGATTGTTCAAAAGGCTGGCAATATCCTTTTCTGTAAAACGCGCCACAACATGCGCGTCGAAATGAGCGAAAGCCTCTCTATAGCCTTGCCGTTTTTGAAGGATAGTAAGCCATGAAAGACCGGCTTGGGCTCCTTCAAGGGTTAAAAACTCAAAGAGGCGTGTATCTTCATGGCAAGGTACCCCCCATTCGCTGTCGTGATAGGCTGTTTCTAAGGGGGAATGTAAGGCCCAGGGGCAACGTTCTCGCATGACAATTTCCTTAGGTTTCTCAAGGGAAATTTGGGGATTTTCCTTGTTTGGCTGATGTCATGAGCCAGTTTCGATGAACTGGTTTGGCTCCTGCTTCGGGGGTGAGCACAATAGTTGCCTTAGTGAGCTATACTGGGTGTGGTTGGCTCAACCGCAGGGGTGAAGGATATCAGCCGAAAAAGCCGAGTTCCTTGGCCTTTTTAATCATGGGTCTTTGTTTTTTGTTGTAATGCATGGCGGCGTGGGCCTTGGCGCGGTAAATAGCGTCGTTGTCAACGGCGGAAGAACCATAAGGACTGAAAATAGCGCTGGCAATTTGGTTGGAAGAGGCAATGGCGGTTTCCTGACCTTTACCGTCGGCAATGGCCTGATGGTAATTCTCCATATAAATAAAGGCTCTGACAAAACGTTTTTGGTGTTGCCAGATAGAGTAGTAGACCAGAATGATGAGTATGGCGGCAGCAATGATATAGGGCACGAATATCTCCATGTGAGGGAAAAAAGTACATTTGTTGTTCTTCTCAACATATAACGCCCAATGGCCGTTGACAAGCTCTTTGATACTGAGACCTTTTCAGACAGTGGGGGCGCAGGACAAAAGGGAACTACTGAAGGTGAATGGCGATTCATTATCTTTGCTAAGGTGAGAAAAACCTTGCTACATAAGGAGAATAAGATAACATTTACATGTCCCTTAAAATCCCCTATACTCTTCAAATGGTTTTATTTACACGCTTTCTCAAAATGTTTTCAGGTTATGGTTTTCCCTTTCTTCCCTTTTCCTCTTCCCTTTCCAATTCCCTGTCTGCCCTTGTTCACCAAGGTTTTACGCCACTGAAAAAGTCAGTGTCCCGCTGGCCTTTGGGGCTTGGCGGGGTGCTTCCAGTGAAGTGTTTTCAACAAAAGCTTGCTTGCCACTTCTGCTTTTTTTGTGAATCTCCCCTCTACGCGTTTTATGATGACCATTGACGGGTCTTCTTCCCCTTCTTGATACCCCTTGGTTTTTGCGCGCGCCTTTTGTGAGGGCAATCGAATAGCGTAAACCATGTCTTTTTTCTTAGCGATGCCCTTGGTTTAGGGTGTCTGCTCTGGTCTTTTTTATACCATAAGGTGATATGATGATTGAATTTAAAAAGGTAGAGAAACACTACCATCAGCGGCCTGTTTTAGCTGATATTTCCATGGAAATTCCCAGCGGGAGTATCGTTGTGCTTATAGGTCTGAGCGGTTGCGGTAAAACAACAACCCTGAAGATGATTAACCGTCTGGTTAAGCCAAGCGCCGGCGAAATTGTGATTAACGGCAAAGATATTCGAGAGTGGGATCCCATAAAATTGCGCAGGAAGATTGGGTATGTCATTCAGCAAACAGGGCTTTTCCCCCATATGACCGTCAGGGAAAATATTCAAATTATTTTGCAACTTGAGAAGAACACTACGGAATTTATTAAAAATCGCACTGAGAAGCTCATGGATATGGTGGGGTTGGAGCTTTCCATGCTTGACCTTTATCCTTCCCAATTGAGCGGTGGGCAACAACAGCGTGTTGGGGTGGCTCGAGCCTTTGCCACCGACCCAGCCATTATTCTTATGGATGAACCCTTTTCAGCCCTCGACCCCTTGACTCGTTCAGACTTGCAAGATGGTCTTATTGCTTTGCACGAAAAGGTGCAAAAAACCATTGTTTTTGTAACCCACGATATGGATGAAGCCATTAAGATAGCTGATTATATTTGTATTATGGACAAAGGAAATATCATTCAGTACGACACGCCCGAAGAAATATTGCGAAATCCTTGCAACGATTTTGTGGCGGAGTTTATTGGTAAAAACAGGGTTTGGGCTTCGCCTGAGCATATTAAAATTAAAGATATTATGATTGAAGCCCCCCTTGCATGTAATTCCTCACTTTCCTTGTCAAACTGCTTGAAGCGCATGCATTCTCACAGGGTGGACAGTTTGATGGTGGTTGAAGAAAGAACCCAAACTTTTTTGGGAGTGATACGAGCCAGTCAGGCTCAGCGCCACTTTGATAAAAAAGAAACCGCCGGAGCGCTGATGAAAAGCGATGTGCTCACAGCGCGCCCCGATGATTCTATACTTGATGTTTTACAGCATATTCAAGACAAACGTAAAGTTAACGTCCCCGTGGTTTCAGAGGAGGGCAAGCTGGTGGGGCTTTTAACCAAGAGCAACCTGATTACCACCTTAAGCCAGCAATATTTCGATGACGAGACGGAGGACTAATGAATTTTTTACACTATCTTATGGAAGCCCGAAGCCAGATTGCCTTTCTTTTTTTGGAACATATTCAACTTACCATTATCGCTGTCTTGCTTGCCATTGCCGTGGGTGTCCCTTTGGGCATCATAATCAGCTATGTCCGCAATTTGTGCCGCCCCGTTCTTGGAGCCGTTAACCTTATTCAGGCCATTCCCAGCCTTGCCCTTTTAGGGATGGCGATTCCTCTGCTGGGAATAGGGAAAGTATCCGCTATTATCGTGGTTATGTTGTATTCCCTTTTACCCATCGTTAAAAATACCTTTACGGGGCTCGGCAACATTAACCCCCAGACCCTTGAAGCCGCCAAGGGTATCGGCCTTACCAAATTTCAAGTCCTGACCAAGGTTCAAATCCCGCTGGCTTTGCCCATTATCATGGCAGGAGTACGCATTGCTGCTGTTACAGCCGTCGGGCTTATGACCATAGCGGCTTTTATTGGGGCAGGCGGGCTTGGCTATCTTGTTTTTTCAGGCATAAGCACCGTCAACAATAACCTTATCCTTGCCGGCGCCATCCCTGCCTGTATTTTAGCCTTATTTGTGGACTTTCTAGTGGGGCAAATTGAAGTGAAGGTCACCCCCAAGCAACGGACTGTGCCCGGCGGTTCCAAAGGCAAAAAAGCCGTTTCAAGGTTTGCCATGGGGGTGGCGGCGCTTCTGGCTATTTTTGTCATAGGCTACACGGCCTATATGCAGTTTCAAGGTTCTCATCAAAAAATTGTGGTTGGGGGAAAGGATTATACGGAACAGCATGTAGTAACGCACATGCTGGCAGAATATCTTGACCATCATCTGGATGTTGCTGTTGAGAGAAAAGTGAACCTCGGAGGAACGCAGGTCTGCTTTAACGCTTTGCGTTCAGGCGACCTTGATATCTACGTGGAATACACGGGAACTGCCTATACTGAAATGTTGGCTTATCCTGCCCATAGTGACATGCAACTTGTGTATGACACGGTAAAACGTGATTTTGGAGAAAAATTTGGGCTGGTTGTATTACAGCAAATGGGGTGGAACAATACCTATACCCTCGCCACTACCAAAGAAATCGCGGAGCGATATGGACTCAAAACCATCAAAGACCTCACCCCTGTGGCCTCGTCGCTTAAAAGCGGTTGCACCTTTGAGTTTTTAAACCGCGAAGACGGTATGCCCAGCCTCGAAAAAGCCTATAACTTTCAGTTTAAGGACAATAAGGCCATTAACGGATCACAGCGATATTTAGCCCTGGAGAATAAGGATGTGGATATTATCGATGCTTTTGCCACTGATGGATTGCTGAAAAAATTCGGGTTGGTGGTCCTTGAGGACGCCCATGGTTTTTTCCCGCCTTACTACGCCTTTCCTGTTCTCAGTAAAGATATGGCTGAAAAGCACCCCGAGGCCATACCGCTTCTTGAAAAGCTTGGCGAACGTTTAACAACGGATGTTGTAACGCAACTTAACTACGAGGTTGACGAACTGCAAAGGGACCCCCGGGAAGTGGCGGTGGAGTTTTTAAAGCAAGAAGGGTTTATGGAAAAAAAATAACATAATTACTCGTTTCACTTAAGTCTTTATCTGACCGCCAACTTCCCTTTTTACCGAGGGGAGTCGGCGGTTTTGTCGTGGTTGAGGCGAACTCGCCCTGAAATTTTCATGAAATAACCTTTTACAGAACCAGTCTTTTTCTCATGTTTTTTTGAAAGAACTGGGAAAAGCATCTAAGGCAAAGATTTCCGGGGAAGCCTCAAAGGAAAAGTTTAGAAAGAAGTTTTAAAGTTAAATCAAAAAGGTGCCGGCGGGTAGCGGAACCCTTAGCGCGAGCCCTGAAAGCACGTCCTGGAGCACGTTCTGGGACAAGCCATGGAGCAAACTCTGGAAGGCTGGATGTCTACAGCGGGCTATCTTCTTCAGGGGTTGGCAGAGGGGGGGATTGTGGCAGGATGAGCACTCTTTGTGG
>CAZYJQ010000038.1:0-13401 GCA_964647835.1 uncultured Desulfovibrio sp.
GGCCGACTCTTCATCATCAATAAAATCAGCGTAGGCTTCGTCCATAATAAGCAATGCACCTTGAGCCGCGCACCCTTCTGCCAAGCGTTTCACATCACTTAAAGGCATTGGTCTGCCAGTCGGGTTGTTGGGAGAATCAACGTAAACAGCCGTGGTGTCAGGCTTAAGAGCGCTCAGTAAACTGTCAACATTCAGCCGAAAGTCCGGCGCCTCAAGGTTGAGGGTGTCCACTTGTGTGCCAGAGAGCGAAAACTCAAGGAGAGCCGGTAGAAACTGTGGGAGATAACCAAGGATACGAGACTTTTCACCGCCAATTATTTTGGCAAGGCTGGTAATGGCGCCCTGAGAGCCAGCGCTAAAGCAAATAGCTTCAGCAGGAACAGTAGGCCAGCGAGAAGTAATAAAGTCTGCCAAACCCTTGTTAGAATGCGGCCCCCCAGAAGGGTACATATTATAACCGTCCAACGATAAGGTCCCCAAAGGGCCATGATAGAGGTTCCTCAAAGGGTTTACCCCAAAAGAGCAATCCACCAGCACCTCACGAGGGTCTGAAAAGCTGCCGTAGCTATCAAACAAAGGATTTCTTATGGAAGGAGCCAGGTTTTTTTTCCAATTTCGTTTATACATCAAACACCCACCTTGTGGTCTTTTAAAAGCATATCAATCACCATGCCGTAAAAAGCATACGCGGGACAAAGGTTTTTTACTACTCCCATGCCCCGCGCGTTCGTCAATTCACCAATTCACATACAATATGTACATGCCCCACATAAGTCACTCATTGCCTATGCGAGCGTTAAAAAGCTTCTTTCAGTCATCAATGGCACAAAAGTTATACCATAATAGTTGCTGTGTAAGGATGATTTAAAAAGGAAATCCTCACTCCTTAATCCTTTTTTTTCTTGCCCCAAAGCGGCGAGAGTAAAACCGCTATCATAAAGCCAATCCCCACAACACCTGTTTTGGGATAAATAAACCCAACGAGCTCGCTAAAGGGAAGAAGCCCCCCAAGTAAAGCGAAGGTTCCAAGAACAACCGCAGTAATTTTAAATCGGGCGGAACTATCCACCGCTATGCGGTTGCAAACAGACCACAACATGGGCGCGGCAGTAGAATAAATACCGAGAAGAAGAACAAGGGCAAAAAAGTTTGCCAAAAGGGGCGAAATATTATTTGCCAACGTGAGCGCTGGAACCTCTTTGCTAAAAAGGTCGGTAATATTACATAACATGCCAGTGCTCATAACCGCGGCAGCGCCTATGAGAAGAAATCCTCCCAGCAGTCCACCAAGCAAGGCTTCTTTACGCGAATTGGCCTGCGTTCCAAGGCCACAAAAAAAAGGAGCTGACCCTAATACCATGAAGGCGGCATAAAGCGCCCCTGAAACAAACCACAAGGAGGCCGCTTGTGGCACCTCAAGGGCCGCGGTTATCTCCCCCGCTTCAGACAAGGGAACAGTTCCGGTGGCGATGCTTATGCCCCCGACTACAATGGAAATAGCAATAATAACGGGCCCGATCATGCCTATAATATAGACAAGACGGCTCAGCCCAAAGATGATGGACACAATGGAAAAACCCGCCATAAGTATACGCCCTGCGTAGGGGGGCATACCGTAATATTCAGACAATGTCGCTCCGGCCCCTGAAATCATAATCACGACAACGCTAAAGATAAAAATAGGCACAAATATTTCAAGGGCGGCGCCGACAACAGGCCCGCAGTATTGTCTAAAAATCGTGCTGACAGAACGAAGTTGGAGGGCATGCCCTTTCATCATAATAGCTGAGCCAAACCACATGAAAAGAGTCATGCTGATGGCGAGCGCCCCAAAACTCATAAGACCTTGGGAGGTAAAAAACAGCCGCACCTCCTGACCACTGGCAAAGCCAGAGCCAATACAAAAGGCGCAATAAGCGCCCGCTAACTTGATAATATTAAGCCAACTAACACGAGTCGTTGACGTGGATGACCCTTCTGAGATTTCTGACATTTTGCTTTCCTCACGCACTATGAGCCTACGATATTGACAAGGAGTGAACGACCGCTTGAGCGCTTTGCATCAAATACTGTTCCAACACGGGCTATAAAACTTATCCAAATTTACAAAGAATGGCAACAAATAAGGCATTCCGTCCCGGTCTTACCCTTGCTGGATAAAGGGTTAGACAGCCCTTTCCTAGTCTTTCTCCCCATTGTCCATCACCAACCCAAAAAAGAACGGATAAATACTCTTTGTCCAACTGCCCCTTACAAACAACGCCACAAGGCCTTGTTTACTCACTTTGGCTCTGGGCTTTATCCAACATGCGCTGGATGGTTTTGTTGAGCAGAAGAAGAACCACCGCCGCCACGACAACAGCAATAATAATACGCATAAAAATCACGGGCAAATCGCCAATATGATCTTCTGAAACATTACCCGCGATGAGGCCAGCCACAAGGTTAGCAAGGGCAACCCCCGCGTACCAAAGACCCATCATTTGCCCGCGAATGGGCGTAGGAGCAAGCATTGTCATACTGGATAAGCCAATGGGGCTTAAAAAAACCTCGCCCAAAGACAGTAAAGCCATACTCAGCGAAACGTACATGGGAGAAACCAAACTCTCGTTAGCAATGACGTTTTGCACCGCCAAATACATGATACCATATGACATGGCGGCAATAATCAGGGCTATGGCAAATTTGTTAATGTTCGATATTTCCATTTTCCGCCGGGCAAGAACCACCCAAAGCCAGCTGGCCATGGGGGCGAAAAGAATGACAAACAAAGGCTGAACTGACTGGAACCACGGAGTAGGTATTTCCCAGTTCCCAAGGCTTCTATCGGTAAAGTTATGGGCAAACAAGTTAAAAGAGGTCGGCAATTGTTCCAAAATAGCGAAAAACAAGATGGCGGAAACCATGAGTAAAAAAGCCACCGCAAGTTTAATTTTTTCGGGCTTGGTATACGAGGAAAAGCACAATACATAGAGGAAATAGCTCCCCATGCTTGCCACTATTACGTACACAAGGGATGAGGCGATGAGGGGAACATTCAGGCCAATGACGCCTCGCACGCATAAAGCAAAAAACACGGCCGCGAGAACGCAGACCAAACCGACGCCCAAGCCAACACCGTGACGGTTAGTGGCGGGATATTCCCAGTACGGTTTAATGTTCTTCGCTTCCGCCATACGGCGAAGGCCGGGTGTGGCATGAAGGCGAAACCCAAGCAGAGCAATGAGCATCCCAAAACCGCCTATACCAAATCCCCAGTGCCAGCCGTAGTTTTCCATAAACAAACCGCACACAAAGGGCGCGATGAAAGCTCCAAGGTTAATGCCCATATAAAACAGGGAAAAACCACTGTTGCGCCGTTCATCCCCTTCATCATACATGGTGCCCACCATAACGGTAACACAGGTTTTAAAAAGCCCTGTTCCCACCACGATAAAAACCAAACCCAAATAGAACATAACGGAGCCGAACATGTAGGAGAGTCCGATGGAGAGGTGCCCCAAAGCAATAATAATAGCTCCATACCAAACGGCATTTTTCTGCCCCAGCCAGTTGTCCGCCAGCCAGCCCCCGGGAAGGGCCGCCAAATATAAGGCTCCGCTAAATAAACCTACTATGGCACCAGCGGTTTCTTTATCCAGCCCAAGACCGCCTTCGTTCATGAGGGCAACCATATAAAGAATGAGGAGCGGTTGAACACCGTAAAATGAAAAACGCTCCCACATCTCTGTAAAGCACAGAGAAAACAGGGGCTTGGGATGGCCAAAAAAGGCGGTATCAAACTGTTTAAATTCTTCGTTAGTCAGCGGGCGCTGTTGCATCGCTAGGCTCCTTTGGGGACGGCGCAGAGAGAGACGGCATATTTTTTTGTTGGTCTTAGACCACTTCACCTAAATGGTCAAAGGCTAAATACGCTCTCGTCTCTCAGGTTTCGTTTTTATGGGCAAAGGAAAAACACAGTTGCTCATCCCTTGCCAAAAGTGCTGAGTTCCCTATAGACTGATTCCGCTAAAACACATTTTTAAACGGGCTCATACCAGTCTTTCTGGTCAGCCCACTAAAAACTTTTTAAGGAGATATTCCATGCAATTGAAGGATTCCAGTCTCTTTAGACAACAGTGTCTTGTGAACGGGAAATGGATTGACGCTAAAAACGGGGATACCATTGAAGTTCGCAACCCCGCCACCAACGAACTTGTTGGAACCGTTCCCGCTTTGAGCCGCGAAGAAACAGAAGCCGCCATTGCCGATGCCAAAAAAGCATGGCCTGCTTGGCGCGCCCTCACGGCTGTTCAACGCTCAACGATTTTGCGAAAATGGGCCCAGCTGGTTGTTGAAAACGTAGACGATCTGGCTGTTATCCTCACCACCGAACAAGGCAAACCCCTTGCCGAGGCCAAAGGTGAAATCCTTGGCGGCATCAGCTATTTTGAATGGTTTGCTGAAGAAGGCAAACGTCTTTATGGCGAAGTTATCCCTACCCCTTGGGAAGGCAAACAGCCCATAACTATCCGCCAGCCTGTGGGCGTAACCGCCGCCATCACCCCTTGGAACTTCCCCATGTCAATGATTCCTCGAAAAGCCGGCCCAGCCCTTGCCGCCGGATGCCCCATGATTTTGAAACCCGCCAGCGCCACCCCTTACTCCGCCTTAGCCCTTGGCGAGCTCGCCGTGCGCGCGGGTGTTCCCGCTGGTATTTTTAACGTCATCACGGGTAAAGCCTTGGTCATTGGCGACACCATTTGCCAAAGCCCCACAGTGCGCAAGTTGAGTTTCACAGGTTCCACCGCCGTTGGTAAACAACTCATCGCCAACTGCGCCCCCACGGTTAAAAAAGTTTCCATGGAACTGGGAGGCAACGCCCCCATTATTATCTGCCGCGATGCCAACATGGAAGCCGCCGTCATGGGTACCATGAACAGCAAATTCCGCAACGCCGGCCAAACCTGCATTTGCGCGAACCGTTCCTTTGTGCACGAAAGTATTCATGACGAATATGTCGCGAAACTTGTTGAAAAGGTCAACGCTATGATCATTGGTAATGGCATGGAACCCGGCGTTACCGTTGGGCCTGTCATTGACCAAAAAGCCCTTGATTCTGCCAAAAGTTTTGTTGAAGACGCCCTTGCCAAAGGGGCTAAAATTGCCGTCGGCGGTAAACCAGCAAGCATCGGGGGACTCTTCTTCGAGCCCACCATTCTCACGAATGTAACCCCTGACATGCGTGTTTTCCGTGAAGAAATCTTCGGGCCTATCCTGCCGGTCATGAAGTTTTCGAGCGAAGAAGAAGTCATCGACCTTGCCAACGATACGGAATACGGCTTGGCGTCCTATATCTTTACCCAAGACCTAGGCTCCTTCTACCGCATCTCACACGCCTTGGAGTTTGGTCTGGTGGGCGTGAACGAAGTCATCCTCTCCAACGGCGAAGTGCCCTTCGGCGGTGTGAAAGCCAGCGGACTCGGACGCGAAGGCGGTCGCCAAGGCATCGAAGAATACGTTGAAACGAAATATATTCTTCTTGGCGGGCTCGACAGATAATCCTCGTGAGCCATTAGCGCGGGTAACCGCCACAATTCCCCCCGGCCTCGCCGGGGGGATTGTGCTTTATGCTGTCTTGAAGATTTACATACCGCTTAAGAGTCACTGAAAACAAGACTTTTGAAAAATTCTCCAAGGAATCCCACTCTACCCCAACCACCCCAAACTTGTCCCAAATCTCAACACCCTCCCTGCCCATCACGAGACCACAAAAAACTTCTTATTCAGTCAACATCTCAACAGCTCAATATTCTTCCATGATACCAAGACTTTTAGCACCTCAACCCCCTCTTCGACATCCCTATTTCCACCCTTATACCCCCGCCAAACAGATTGCATCATCTGCGCAATCGTCTATTTCCCCCTTTTCAAAGTAAATTCAATGAATAACTTTTTTTACAAAAAAAGAATAATAAATCAATAAAAGCAAGTAATCCGTGCACTTACAGCACAAATAAACCAAATAAGCATCTGCTTCTTGAGACTAAAAACAAGAAAAGAGAAAACTTTCACATAACAAGACTAATTTAGTCGATTATCTCTTAAAATGATGATAACGGTAGTAGGAGGCTCATCTTTTTTCTGCATTTTACTGAACACTTTAATCAGAGGAGGTTCAATTTGTCCTTTACTTAACACTTTAATCTATGGAGTTTGAAATTGAATTTGCTCAATAATATTAACGTAGGTAAAAAAATAATCCTTTTGGTCATAGTTCTTTTGCTCTGCATTACGAGTGTTGCGGTTTTGGGGATTAGCAGACTACAAAATGTTAACAGCGAGTCCGAAGCTTTATATCAAAACAACCTCTTGGCGCTGAGCTCCATAAAAGAAGCCAATATACAACTAATTAACCAACAACGTGCTGTCCGTAACGCTATCCTTATCCCGGAAAACTTCGACGCCTATTACGCGGACTATGAAGAGGCTGAAAAAATTCTCCAGCAAGAAATGGATATCGTAGGTAAGCGTCTCGTAACGGCAGCCGCTCTTAAAGATTATCAAGAACTTCACCAAGCCTATCTCGCCCTCGCTCCCCTTCAAAAAAATATTTTTGAACTGATCAAAACATCAGCGCTAGAACGGCTGGTCAAAGAAATTGTCGACATGCGTCCCACGGTTAATATTCTTGATGAAAATATGACAAAACTTTCTGAGGTTATTGAACTGGCGGCTGAAAACCGCAGTAAGCAAGTGGCTAAGGCTACCCAACAAGGCCTTGTTCTGAGTTTGTCAGTTCTGGGTTGCGCCCTCTTCCTCGGCGGATTACTCGGATTTTTTATCAGACGATCCATCGCTAACCCGTTAATGGATATTACTGAGAAGGCTGCCCTTGTAGCCGGAGGAAATTTAGATCAAGAGTTTCGCCTGAACCAACGCGACGAACTTGGTTCGCTTTCGCAAGCCCTTGAGCAAATGGTGGTGAACCTGCGTTCCCGAATTGCCGAAGCTGAACAAAAAAGCCAGGAGGCCGAAGAGCAGTCTCAAAAAGCTCAAGAAGCCATGCTTGAAGCCAACGCCGCAAAAGAAAACGCCGAAGCTGGACAACGCGCGATTCTTGATGCCGCCGAACAAGTTGAAATAGTCAACAGCCACCGAACAACTTTCTGCCCAGGTTGAGCAATGTAGCCGCGGAACAGATGTGCAACGAGAGCAAGTGGCCTCCTCGGCCACAGCCATGGAAGAGATGAACTCCACAGTGCTGGAAGTAGCTAGAAATGCTGGCATTGCCGCCACAGGAACCGAAACAGCAAAAAACAAGGCAATGGAAGGACAAGGCATCGTTTTACAATCCATTGAGTCCATTAAGGTGGTACAAACCACCGCGCAGGAATTGCAAGACAATATCTCTAACTTGGGGGAACAAGCTGACTCCATCGGAACCATTATGACGGTTATCTCCGATATTGCTGACCAAACGAATTTACTGGCCCTGAACGCCGCCATTGAAGCGGCCCGCGCCGGCGACGCAGGACGAGGCTTTGCCGTTGTCGCTGACGAAGTCCGAAAGTTGGCTGAAAAAACCATGGAAGCCACAGAAGAGGTTGGCGCGGCCATTACAGGCATCCAAGCAGGAACTCAAGCCAGTATTACCGCTGTTGCCAATGCCGGAAGCCAACTCGCGAGCGCTTCGGAACTTGTCCAAAATTCCGGGAACTCCCTTGAAGCCATTGTTCATGAAGTAACCGGAGCTGCCCTTGAAGTAAGCAGTATTGCTACTGCCGCCGAGGAACAATCGGCGGCGAGTGAAGAAATAACCATGGCCCTTGAGGGCATTAACAATATGGCCAACGAAACGGCCACGGCCATGTCCGAATCTGCCCAAGCAGTATCGGAACTGGCGGTTCAATCGCAAGAACTCCAACGCCTGGTTGACGCCCTACGCAGGAACTAACCAAAGGGCATAAAAAAGCCACGCCCTTTACCAAAGCATGCGCGCAGAACATGCGCACAAAACATATGCACAGGCATATGCACAGGCATATGTAGGGTAAGGCTGATAATTTAGCGCAAAAGTTTAAGGGGAGGCAAAGCCTCCCCTTAAAAATACCATTATCTCGTCTAAACCTTTCTTAGGGCGCTAAAGGCGCAAGCATAAGCCCTGTTTCCAAGGGTAAGCCAAACATAAGGTTGGCGTTCCCCACAGCTTGACCAGAAGCCCCACGACAAAGGTTATCAATGGCCGAAAGGACAATAAGTCTATTAGTGCGGGCATCTTTAACAAAATTGATATCGCAGAACATGGTTCCACGCACGTTACGCAACTCCGGCAACTGCCCTTCGGGTAAAATACGCACAAAGCTCGAACTGGCGTATGACTTTTCATAGACCTCACGAATTTCCGCCATACTCGTATCTTCCCGCGCAAGGCTTGTGTACATGGTCGCTAAAATCCCTCTATTGATGGGCAAAAGATGAGGGTTGAAAGAGAGGACGAGGGGCTTGCCAGCCGCTAGTGAAAGCTCTTGTTCAATTTCAGGGGTATGGCGATGCGTGCCAAGGCCATAGGCCTTAAAGGTGTCATATACTTCACAAAACAGCATACCCACCTTAGCGCCCCGCCCGGCGCCTGTGGAGCCGGATTTCGCATCAATAACGATATTATCAGGCAGAACAAGACCTTCCCGCAAAGCAGGTTCAAGCCCTAAGATGGCGGCGGTGGGATAACACCCGGGGTTAGCGATGAGGCTGGCGCTGGCTATATCTTTGCCATAAAGCTCAGGCAAACCATAGACAGCCTTGGCAATATGCGAGGTACGAGTATGCTTTACGGCATACCAGGCTTCATAAGTTGCCACATCACGCAAACGGTAGTCAGCGGATAAATCCACAACTTTGCACCCTTTGTCCACCATGGTAGCCCCCATTTCCATGGCGGCCCCGTGGGGAATGGCGAGGAACACAAGGTCGCACTCTTTTGCCAAGCGGTCAGGGTCGGGTTCGCTTAAAACAACTTCACCGCAAGCAAAGCCTTGTAAAAAAGGGTAAATGGTTTGCAGTTTTTTACCCGCTTCCGCCCGAGAGGTCGCGGCAACAAGGCGCATGGTGGGGTGCCCTATGAGAATGCGGGCAAGCTCCATACCAGTGTATCCTGTGACGCCAACCAGCCCTACTCGAATTTCTTTTGTCATGCCCACTCCTGTCGCAACTTTTCCCGTCATGGCGTTCTTGCCATTTTCGGCCTTGTGTTCATAAACTTTCAGCAATTACCTGAAAGAACGCAACGAATATTCATTCGTTTCCCCATATCTCCATACCCACATATCCACGTATCAAGGTATTCATAAAGGTGGGGGTAATAGTCTGTTCTTTAAGGTTTTTTAGCTACATATTTCATGCGCAGTTCGTACAATAGACCGTCCATGAGACGGCGTTCGTCATCGTCCATGCCGTTGGTAATTTTATCGTTGAGCATGCTCAAGATATCAATGGTATACTTCGCGTGCTCCAGTTCTTCTTGCATGGTCCCCGTTTCCGGCTCGGGAACTTCACCCAACTGCACCAAGGCGGACGAGGCCAAGGACATGACAAAGGTAGTAAAGGTTACTTTGGGAAGGGGCGGGTGACAAGCGCACTTTTCATCCTCGCACGAAGCGTCTTCCTTGCAACATGTTTGCTCGCTGTTGCAACCGCAGCCTTCAGAGGTTTCTTCGCTATCGTCATACATTTTTTGTGTATCATCGCTCATAATTATCTCCTTTCTTCCTATATTGCATACGCTGTTGTTACCGTGGGATTGTTACTATGGCGCGGACATTCTCACTGTGCAGCCAAGGTGCCGAGAAACAGGTCTAGCCATTCAAAAGTAACGTCGGCTTGTGTACCATTGGGGCAACATTAGAACAACTCTGATGCCAGTATTGACGCCAGTACTGCATCACCATTGGCTTTACCCTTGTGTAACGATTGAGCCTTATGGCGTGCTGACTGGTAAATTAATAGCGAGGATAGCCTTCCAGCAGAGCCTGTTCGTAAGAATGCATACCTGCTTCAAGGTAGTTGCGACAGCCTAGGTACCCGCCGCAAGCCCTAAAGGAAGCGGCAAAGGCATGAACGCATCCGAGCATATCCGCGTAATCAATCCAGCCCATGTGTCCTATACGAACAACATAATCCTTTGTTGCGTCTTGTCCAGCCGCCAAAACAACGCCATATTCCTCCGAAGCGCGGGCGAGCAGGGCCGAGGGTTTTACCCCTTCGGGCAGGATAACGCCTGTGACGCCCCAAGCGTAGTATTCAGGCGCTAAAAACTCAAAGCCCAGCGCCGCCATACTATCACGAACCAAGCGGGTTAAGGCCCACTGCTTACGGAACATATTTTCAAGACCGGTTTCTGAGAACATAGCCAGACTCTCGGCAAGGCCAACCAACAAATTCACGGCCGGGGTATAATTGGTCTGTTGTTTGAAAAAGTTATCGCGCTCTTTCAAGAGATTGAAATAATAATTGCTCCCGCCGCCTACCTGCTCGGCTTTTTGCCAAGCCCTTTCAGACAAAGCGACAAAAGCAAGCCCGGGAGGCAACATCAATCCCTTTTGCGACCCGGTAATAAGACAGTCGATGCCCCAATCATCCATAGGACAAGGGCTCATACTTACCCCTGAAACACCGTCCACCACAAATAAAACATCACGTTTGCGGGTAATGGCTGCCATATCTTTAACTGGATACAGCACCGTAGAGGAAGTATCGCACAGCTGCCCCAAAACACCCGTTACTTCAGGGTGCTCATTGAGCAGTTTTTCGATATCTTCGCCCTGCACCACCTGTCCCCAAGGGATAACGTGGCGAATGACCGGGATGCCTACGGTCTCACAAATTTCAGCCCAGCGCGCGGCAAATTTACCACCGTCAATAACTAAAACCGTATCTTTTTCGTTAAAGAGCGCCTGCACAGCAGCCACCATGGCCCCTGTCCCCGACGCCGTCAGGGGGAGCACTGGCGTGGTTGTACCAAAAAGTTCGCCCAAGCCCTTTTGAATTCCACCCATCAGCGTTTTAAACTCTGGTTTACGGTGGTGCATGACCTCCTGCGCCATGGCGAGGCGAACCCTGTCTGGCACCATGGTTGGGCCGGGAGTGAAAAGGCGTTTTTTTGTAAACATAGTTGGTTCCTCTTATTACTGACCTTGCCTCACTGCACAGCGGCGAGGCGTTGCAAAGCTTGAAGTGCGGCCCCGTCTAAAATAACACCCCAGAGGTGAAAAGAGGGCCAGCCACATCATATTTTCAATGATTTTTCGTTTTTTATCTATGTCGGCTCGGTTCACTTGGCTAACCAAGCCTGGGCTTACAACTGGCGTTGTCACAAATTGCAGGCCAGCCCGACTCACAGGCTATGCTCAATTGCGTTGCAACTCCCTCAAGGCTGGGCATAAACCATATATACGACGAGACAACAACGCCTATGGCATAAAAAGTTGCGCTCATGTCGGATAACAAGCTACAGATCATGCGCAGAGACTGCCTTTTTCACGCCTACTTTCCGTCAGAGTGTTATGAGGAATAATGACGAAAAAAGCCGCCCTCTAGTTATTACCGCAACAGGCCTCACTATACAAGCCCCTATCCACCGCAAGGGGCACTTTGACTCATGAAAAAGAAGTCTTATATCTTGTTTTGTTGATTGTTAACTCAAAATTGCGTACTTTCCAGAAAAAACACAGGATAATTACTATGCAACTGAAAGGAACCACCATACTAGGGATTAAAAAAGGCAATGAAGTCGCTGTTGCTGGCGATGGACAAGTCACTCTAGGTCAAGCCATTGTCATGAAACATACGGCTCGAAAAGTTCGCCGTCTCTATGATGACAAGGTTATCGCAGGCTTTGCCGGCTCAACGGCAGACGCCTTTACTCTTTTTGAACGATTTGAAGCCAAACTCGAAGAATATCGGGGCAATTTGACCAGAGCCGCCGTTGAAATGGCTAAGGACTGGCGCAAAGATAAATACCTGCAAAAGCTTGAAGCCATGCTTATTGTCGCAGATAAAGAGTCCCTCCTTATTCTTTCGGGTACGGGTGACGTTATTGAGCCAGACGACGGCATTGCCGCCATTGGCAGTGGCGGGGCTTATGCTCTGGCGGCGGCAAGGGGAATTTTGCGGACCAACGCCGAAGCCTCTGCCAAGGAAGTGGCCGCTCAGGCGCTGGAAATCGCTTCGGAAATATGCGTTTACACCAACAATAACCTCACCATCGAAACCATAGAATAGTCCCCATAGCCCTAACAGCTACGATTTAACATATCCGACAAGGTATGAAACACACCTTGTCGGGCGATTTTTGGACTCAGCTCTTAGACCAATGTATTGGCAAGAATTTGGACAACAACTCTGGGAGCGGATAGTAAAATGACGGCACTTGGACTAACCCTTTTGGAAGCGTTGCATCAAGGGGCGAAAAATGCATAAGGTTCAGCTCACTTCTGGGTGCAAAATAAATCTCTATTTACGAGTGGGTCAAAAACGCCCCTCGGGCTACCATGATTTAGACACCCTCTTTGTCCCATTGAGCCATCCTTGCGATGAAATGACGATTACAAGTAAGCCCCAAGGATTTAAGCTCCTTTGCGACAATAAGGCTGTTGACCCCATCAACAATACCCTGAGCAAAGCCTTTACAAAATATACCCAGAGCCGTCCCCTAACAACGGGACTCTCTGTGGAACTTACCAAGCGGGTGCCCATTGGGGGCGGACTTGGCGGAGGAAGCGCCAACGCCGCCGCCCTGTTAAAGTATATGCAAACCCTGCCGGCGCAAAATGCCATGCCCCCATTATCCGCTGAAAAACTGGGCGTAATAGCCACCAGCATTGGGGCCGATGTGCCATTTTTCCTCGCCGAGGGATGCCAGCTGGCTCGTGGCATCGGTGAGAAACTCAGCCCTTGCGAAAACCCCTTTCAAGGGTATTTTCTCCTTCTTATTTGTCCCCAAATCCCCATTTCAACGGCCTGGGCATTTGCCGAGCTGTCAGCCCTTCGGGAGAAAAAAGAAGTTTTTTTATCGAATAACTTGACATGTTCAGCCCATCACGATAGTAACACATCTTCCCAAGCAAGAGCCTATATAAACGATTTCGAAGAGGTAGTTTATAAGGCCCATCCGGAACTCAAAAGAATCAAAGAGAATCTTTTACAAAACGGGGCAGAAGTAGCCCTGTTAAGCGGAACCGGAGCAAGCCTGTTTGGGATTTTTAAAAAAGAAGATTTTGCTCAAAAGGTTATAGACAAAACAGTGCATTCAGTGTATCTAGTCAAACTGTAGCTTTTACCTAAGCAGAATCGACTGCTGCCGCTTTATTATGCAGGGGTGTCGCCAAGTCGGTAAGGCACCGGGTTTTGGTCCCGTCATTCGAG
>CAZYJQ010000039.1:0-13370 GCA_964647835.1 uncultured Desulfovibrio sp.
CTGAAAATTGCGGATACGTTTCGATATTTCTTGTTGTAAAAGAAAGGAGTCATTGGCAATGAGAAAAAGAAATCTCGGAAACGGCATCATAGGTATAGTTGGTTAAAAGGTGTTGCGGAGTTTTTCGGTTAGACGGCTCATTATTTGGCTAATGAGGTCATCGGCTGAATCCTCCCGACCTCGGTCTTCGCTTCGGTCGGCATAACTGATTTCCCCTGACTGCCAGATAACCTTGTTGGTCGCTCCATCATAGATGGTGGCGTTAATGGTAAGTCTGTTGTCATAGAGCAGGGCAACATCGGTTCTAGAGGACATGGTTTCTCGCGAGGTGTAACCTTTGATATCAATTTTTATTTCATAGTCGGCAGGGCCTTGATCCACCCATATAGCCAGATGGCGAGCGTTAATGGCATCGCGCAGACCAGATCGGACAGAGGCGGGAAGCCAGGCTTCGAGGGTGGGGTTGCTGACCTCTTTAATCTTAAGGGTCTTTGTTCCGTCACCCAAAATGCTGGGGGTGTCCGCGGCTAGTTTATAGCCGCAGGCACTCAGCAATATTCCTGTGCAAAGAAGGAAGGCTATGAAAAAAAACTGGGCTGTGCGGTGAGAAAAACGCCGATGCATAGGTATCCTTTTTATTACTTTACAACGATGTTAACGATTTTTCCGGGAACCACAATAACCTTGGCAATGGTTTTTCCCTCTACAAATTTGGCCACGTTTTCATCTTCAAGGGCTTGCGCTTTCAGACTTTCCTCATCAATATCCACAGAAACCTCAAGACGCGAGCGCAATTTACCATTGACCTGAACAACTATGGTCATGTTGTCGGCCACAAGGGCGTCTGTAGAAAACTTGGGCCAGCTTTGGAGAGCCAAGGGCTTTTGGAAGCCAAGGCGGCTGTTCAAATCTTCGGTGATATGAGGAATAATGGGGAATAACAGGGTGAGGGTTGTTGTAATGGCAGAGCCCAACACTCTCTTCCCGCCTTCGTCGGCAATGAGCTTGTCTTTGACAAGATACATTTGGTTAACCAATTCCATAACAGCGGCTATGGCGGTGTTAAACTGGAAACGGGTATTGATGTCGTCACCGACTTTTTTCACGGTGGCGTGTTCTTTTTTCCGCAGTTCTTTCGCTTCGGTTGTGATGGCGTCTTCGGCGGTGGAAGAGCAGGCAGCTACGGCGGGGATACTGCCTTCAAGTTCTGTGACCAAGCGCCAGAGACGGTTAACAAAGCGTGAAGCCCCTTCAATCCCTTCGTCAGACCACTCAAAGTCGCGCTCTGGCGGAGCGGCGAAAAGAAGGAAAAGGCGAACCGTATCAGCGCCATATTTGTCTATCATGGCGATGGGGCTTACGACGTTGCCCTTGGATTTGGACATCTTGGCACCGTTTCTGAGCACCATGCCCTGAGTAAGCAAGTGTTCGAAAGGTTCGTCGCAGTTCATAAATCCGCAATCGCGCAGAGCCTTCACAAAGAAACGGGCATAGAGAAGGTGGAGGATGGCGTGTTCCACGCCGCCGATATATTGGTCAACGTTCATCCAGTAGCCCAGCTCTTTTTCGTCAAAGGCCTGGGTATCGATGTGTGGGTTGGTGTATCGCGCGAAATACCACGATGATTCAAAGAAGGTATCAAGGGTATCAGTTTCGCGGCGGGCGGCCTTGCCGCATTTGGGGCAGGTGCAATTGACGAAGGACTCTGTTTGAGAGAGAGGCGAGCGTCCGTCTGCCAGAATGTCAACATCAAGGGGAAGCTCAACGGGGAGGTTTTCAGGCTTCTCGCCCACAACGCCGCAGTCATCGCAATAGATGGCGGGAATGGGGGCGCCCCAGTAGCGTTGACGCGATATATTCCAATCGCGCAAGCGCCAGTTAATAGATTGTTTCCCTTTGTTCTGCTCCTCAAGGGCTTCGGTAATTTTCTCTCGGGCTTCGGCGCTGGAAAGTCCGGTAAAATCGCCCGATTCAACGACGAAACCGTCTTCTACATAGGCTTCGAGGAGGGGGGCTCCAGAGCCTTTTTGTCCTTCTTCTGGAACAATAACCGTGGGAATGGGAAGGTCGTATTTTTTGGCAAAGTCAAAGTCACGCTGGTCGTGAGCAGGAACGGCCATGACGGCTCCTGTTCCATATTCCGCCAAAACAAAGTTAGCAATCCAGATGGGGATACGTGTTCCGGTGAAGGGATGAATGCAGTATTTTCCAGTGAAAATCCCTTCTTTTTCGGCATGGTCGTCCGTTAAGATGGCCTTGTCCGTACTCAGGACTTTGTTGATAAAGGCCTCGAGTTCAACCTTGTTGGGGACATCGGCAATGAGCTCCTTCACAAGGGGGTGACCCGCGGCGATGCTCATAAAGCTTACGCCAAAAACCGTGTCGGGTCGGGTCGTAAATACGGGCAAGACTTCAGTGGAATTTTCAACGGGAAACTCAATTTCCGCGCCCACAGATTTGCCAAGCCAGTTACGCTGCATGGTAACAACACGGTCTGGCCAGCCTTCTTGGAGTTTATCAAGGTCATCCAGGAGTTCTTGGGCATAATCGGTAATGCGCAAGAACCATTGGGTCATTTCTTTTTGTTCCACATGGGAGTCACAGCGCCAGCACTCGCCGTCGATGACTTGCTCGTTGGCAAGGACGGTGAGGCATTGTGGGCACCAGTTTTGAGGCGCGTTTTTACGGTAGACAAGGCCTTTTTCATAAAACTTGAGGAAAAAGAGTTGCTCCCATTTATAGTAGGCAGGGTCGGATGTGCAGAGTTCACGAGACCAGTCGTAGGAAAAGCCTAAACGCTGGAGTTCCGCCCGCATTTGCTCAATATTAGCGTAGGTCCATTTAGCCGGATGGGTGTTGTTTTGAATGGCGGCGTTTTCAGCGGGCATGCCGAAGGCGTCCCAGCCAATGGGATGGAGAACGTTAAAACCCTGCATTCTTTTAAAGTGGGCGACAACATCGGCGATGGCGTAGTTGCGCACGTGGCCCATATGAATTTTACCCGAGGGGTAAGGGAACATTTCCAAACAGTAGTACTTGGGTTTTGAGTCGTCAGCCTTGCATTCAAAGACGTTTTGCTCGTTCCAGAAGAGTTGCCATTTTTGTTCTAGGCTTTGAGGATCGTATTTCATGTAACTACCAATGCAAAAAGGTTATATAAGACGGGGGAGGGTTCCGGCTTCGGCTGCCTTTGCCGCCGAGTCCAAAATACCGTTGACAAAACTTCTCGCCTTGTCGTCGCCAAAAAGTTTTGAGAGCTCAATGGCTTCGTTTAAAACAACCTTGGGAGGGATATCCTCACGGCATATCAACTCGAAAAGAGCTATGCGCAATAAGGTTAATTCAATTTTTCCCATGCGGTCTACACGCCAGTTAACGGAGAAAGACTCCAGCAATTCATCGAGCTTAGACTGCAGGGAGCTCACGCCGTTGACCAAGTCCCAGGCATAGCCCTTGGTGCCTTCAATCTGGCGGGGCTTATCCGGGGTACTTAAGAAAACAGAACCCAAGTCTTCGCTTGGCCCGTCAAGAAAACACAGGCTGTATAAAACACGAAAAGCGAAAATACGTTCCTGGCGACGAGGCGTTTTAGGTGATGCCATAATTATAGTTGCTCAAGCACACGGATAGACTCAAGGAGAGCTTGAGCCGCGTCGGCGCCCTTATTGCCAGCTTTGGTGCCAGCGCGTTCAATGGCTTGTTCAATGCTGTCAGTGGTTAAAAGGCCAAAGCCAACGGGAATACCCGTGTTCAGTGACACTTGGGCCAGGCCTTTGGTGGCTTCGTTGGCAACAAAGTCAAAGTGGGGGGTGGCGCCGCGAATAACAGCTCCAAGGGCCAAAATGCCGTCATATTTTTTGCTTTGAGCGGCTTTTTGGCAAACAATGGGCATTTCAAAGGCGCCGGGCGTGCGGATAATGGTAATATTCTCCGCTTTGCCGCCGTGGCGAACAAAGAAATCAATGGCACCGCCAATGAGACGGTCTACGATAAAATCGTTAAATCTTGCTGCCACAATGGCTATTTTGAGGTCTCCTGCAAACAGTTGACCTTCAATGGTCTCTATATTTTTCATAGTCGTTGCTCCGCAAGCTAGGATTATTAAAGGGTGTTGATAAGACAGAGTCGGCGACTATTTTTTACAAGTCAGCGACAGCATGTGTCCCATTTTTTCTTTTTTAGTTTCAAGATAATAAGCGTTATGTTCGCATGCTTCAAGCTCAATGGAAACTCTATCCACGATTTTAAGGCCATAGCCTTCAAGGCCGACAATCTTTTTGGGGTTGTTGGTCATAAGGCGCATTTCACGAATGCCTAAATCAACAAGGATTTGAGCACCGATGCCATAATCTCGAAGGTCGGGCTTAAAACCAAGGCGTTTATTGGCCTCGACCGTATCAAGGCCTTGGTCCTGAAGGGCATAGGCACGAATTTTATTGGCAAGACCGATGCCTCGGCCTTCTTGGCGCATATACAAAAGGACACCGTTGCCTTCTTTTTCGATTTGAGTAAGGGCAGCGGCAAGCTGACCACCGCAGTCGCAACGAAGGGAACCGAGCATATCGCCTGTGAGGCATTCGCTATGAACGCGCACAAGGGTTGGTGTGTCTTTGGAGATTTCGCCTTTCACAATGGCAAGGTGGGTGTCGGCATGGAGGTCGTTTTCGTAAGCGATAACTTTAAAATCACCATAGAGGGTGGGCAGGTGCGCTTCCGCCACACGTTTAATGGAAAGACTGCCGTGCATCATGCGGTAGCGGATGATGTCTTTGACCGTCGCGATTTTTAGACCGTGTTTTTCAGCGAAGGGAATGAGGTCGGGCATACGAGCCATGGTGCCGTCGTCGTTAAGCACTTCGCAGATGACCGCCGCGGGTTTTAGGTCAGCCAAAATAGCAAGGTCAACGCTCCCTTCGGTTTGTCCTGCTCGAACAAGGGTTCCGCCGGGCTGGGCACGCAAGGGGAAGATGTGACCGGGGGTAACGATATCGCGGGGTTCCGCGTTGTCGGCGACAGCCGCAAGAATAGTGGTGGCGCGGTCTTTGGCGGAAATGCCCGTTGTAATGCCTTCTCGGGCTTCAATGGAGACTGTAAAGTTTGTGCCAAAACGCGATTCGTTGCGCTGGGCCATGAGCGGCAGGTTGAGCCTGTCGATGAGCTTGGGGGCCATGGGCAGGCAGACCAGCCCTCTGGCGTGTGTAACCATGAAGTTAATCATTTCCGGGGTGACAAATTCAGCCGCGACGGTGATATCACCTTCGTTTTCGCGGTCTTCATCGTCAACCAGAATAATCATTTTTCCTTGTCGAATTTCATCAATGGCTTCTTCTGCAGTGCAAATGACAGACATGTTTTTTCTCCGCTCAAATATTTATATACAGGCGTTTGGAAACGCCAAAGAGTATTAAAACCCGTTTTCTTGTAAAAAGTCCAGCGTAATACCTGTTTTTTCCTGTGCTTGGGTAAAACGCATATTATGCTGGATGTATTTGCCGATAATATCTGTTTCAAAATTGATCAGGCGTCCGGATTGCCAGTCTTGGATAGTCGTGGCTGTTTGTGTTTCCGGAATGGCGTTGACTTCAAGAAAGTTATGACCGCATTCGTTAATAGTAAGGCTGATTCCGTCTAAAGCAACAGAGCCCTTGGCAATGACCTGGGGGGCGAACTGTTCGGGAAATTGAATGCGGATGCGCTGAGAGTGACCCACGGAAACCATGGAACTGACGGTGGCGGTGCAGTCCACATGACCGCTGACAATATGCCCGCCTAAACGATCGCCCACAGCTAAAGCTCGTTCTATATTCACTCTTTGACCTGTGGCAAGCTTATTAAGAGTGGTAACCGCCAGAGTTTCAGCCGAGGCAAAGGCCGTGAAATCTTGGTTGGTAAAGGTTTCGACTGTTAAGCATACCCCGTTGACAGCGATGCTCTCGCCGCGCTCTAGATGCGTCAACATCGTTTTAGGGGTTACGGTTATCTGGGCATCTTTACCGACGAAGCGGATACGTTCTATGGTGGCGAGGGTGACTATTCCCGTAAACATTATAAACCTTGGTCTTCCTTAGGGGTATCCCTAAATTTTAGGGTGGCGAGAATGTCGCATTCATTACGGGTGATATGGGTGAAGCGCAGCTGTAAGGCTTCGTCAACCGTGTCTGGGCAAAGGCCGTCAAAAAGAGGTATGGCATCGTTGTCCGCCATAATCTTTGGCGAAATATGCAGGTGGAGTTCGTGAGCGAGCCTGTCTTGGAGGAGGCTGAGAGCGAGCTTCCCTCCGCCTTCACACAAAACGTGATGGCAGTTAAATTCCTTTCGAAGCAGAGTCATGCCATCATGCAGGTCGAGCTTGGCACCGTGGCGGCCTGCTCTGCCGCCATGGGTATTGGTGGCTGGTAAACCAACAACTGTCACTCCGAGTTTACGCAGGGCTTCGGCTTTGGGGCTGGCGGCAGCGGCGACGGTGGTCCAAAACATGGTTTGGTTGGGGCGCTCGCTAAGCAGATGGTAGCTCGCATTGGATTCTGGCAGGCGGGAACTCACTATAACAGCCAGAGGCTGTTGGTCAGGCGCTACGGAAATATTGGGCAAGCGACAGGTGAGCTTGGGGTTGTCGTCATAGAATGTCTTGGCCCCAATAATAACGGCGTCCATGTGCCGGCGCAGACAATGCACCCCTTGGCGTGATTCAGGGCAGCTAATCCATTGGGAATGGCCCGTTCTTGTGGCAATACGCCCGTCAAGGGTGCAGGCAAGCTTAATGAGAGTGTACGGAAGTTCGCTTGTCTGCCAGGTGATGAAGTTGTCTATGAGGTCCCGGCAGGCCTGTTCTTCCACGCCCATGATAACCTCAAGACCTGCGTCGGCAAGGGCTTTGGCCCCGCCTGTGGCTTGGGGGTTTATGTCGGCAACACCTATGACCACCCGGGGAATCTTGGCTTCGAGAATGGCGGCGGTGCAGGGAGGGGTTTTCCCTTGATGATTGCACGGCTCCAAGGTCACCACAAGGGTACATTGCATAAGGGGAATCTGACGTTCTTTAGCTTGATTAATGGCTTCCACTTCGGCGTGGGCTTGACCAGCCGCCCGGTGCCACCCCTCGGCTACGATAACGCCATCATGAACAACAACGGCTCCAACGGGGGGGTTGGGGGCGGTTTGCCAACGAGCCTTGGCGGCAAGGGCAATGGCGTGTTGCATGAAAGAGGCGTAGAGGTCAGAACTCATGGTAAACTCGATTCAATGAACTCGGCGAATGACCCGGGGGGGATATCAAGTTGTTCTAAGGGAATGCCAGCCTCGGCGAACATGGTCTCGCTCATAGGGTCGGGATAAGGATTGGCATAGAAAACTTCTTTAATGCCCGTATTAATGAGGAGCTTTGTGCAAATAAGGCAGGGTTGATGCGTGCAGTAAATCGTCGAACCCTCAAGGGATATGCCATGGATAGCCCCTTGAACAATGACGTTTTGTTCGGCGTGGAGTCCCCGACAAAGTTCATGGCGCTGACCTGAAGGAACTTTTAATTGTTCACGAAGACAGCCAATTTCCAGACAGTCTTTCATATTGCGGGGGGCGCCATTATAGCCAGTGGCTAAAATACGCTTGTTTTTGACGGCTATGGCGCCCACCTTACGTCTTGAGCACGTGGAGCGCTGTGCGACAAAATTAGTAATGCCCATGAAGTATAAAGGCCATGCGAGTCGTGCCATAATAATTGCTACCTAGGTAAGAAAATATGTTCACGACAACATAACAAATCTGCCAGCAACAAACAATAATATTGTTGCTGGCAGAAAAAGCCCGTTATTGAGCCTCATCAGGCAAAGAGGGGGAAGGAAGCGGCAAAGGTTTCGATTTCTTTGCTGATTTGAGAAAGTTTGGTTTCGTTGTCCTTACTTTCAATGGCGGCGTTAATCCAGCCACCGACTTTAACCATGTCAGTCTCGATCATGCCACGGGTTGTCAGGGCAGGCGTTCCAATACGGATGCCTGATGTCACGAAGGGTGACAGGGTTTCAAAGGGAACGGTATTTTTATTAACGGTAATTCCCGCTTTATCAAGGGTGTGTTCAGCGTCTTTACCAGTAATATTTTTGGAGGTCAGATTCACCAAAATAAGGTGTGTTTCTGTGCCGCCTGAAACAAGGGTGAAACCTGCTTCGCCAAGGGTTTTAGCCAGAGCCAAAGCGTTCTTCCTAACTTGTTGCTGATAGGTTTTGAAACTGGGACAAAGGGCTTCGCCAAGGGCTACAGCCTTACCAGCGATAACATGCATGAGCGGGCCGCCCTGAATGCCGGGGAATATCTGGCTGTTAAGCTTTTGAGCGAAATCAGCCGAAGAAAGAATCATTCCGCCACGGGGGCCACGCAAGGTTTTATGGGTTGTGGTCGTGGTAATATGCGCATGAGGCACTGGGGAAGGGTGTTCGCCTGTGGCGACGAGACCAGCGATATGCGCCATATCAACCATAAACAGCGCGCCAATTTCATCGGCTATGGCTCTAAAACGAGCAAAGTCGATTTGACGGGGATAAGCGCTGGCTCCGGCGACGATGAGGGCTGGTTTGTGTTCATGGGCTAGTTTTTGAACAGCGTCATAGTCAATGAGGTTATCATCCTCACGAACGCCATAGGCGACGAAGTTATAGGTACGACCTGAAAAGTTGACAGGACTGCCATGGGTCAAGTGTCCACCATGGGTTAAATCCATACCTAAAATAGTCGAGCCGGGTTCGATGCTAGCAAAGTAGGAAGCCATATTAGCTTGACTGCCAGAGTGAGGTTGAACGTTGACATATTCGCAACCGAACAGGGCTTTGGCTCTGTCGATGGCGATATTTTCAACGATATCCACAAATTCGCAACCGCCGTAATAGCGTTTTCCGGGATACCCTTCAGCGTATTTGTTGGTTAAGACGCTGCCTTGAGCGTCACGCACAGCGGAAGAAACAAAGTTTTCCGAAGCGATGAGTTCGAGTTTAGTAGATTGGCGATTAGCTTCTTGAAAAATAGCGCGGGCTACAGCGTAGTCCTTGTTGATAAGTTCTTCCATGGTGCTCCTATTCGGTCCAGCGTTTGAAGATGAGTGAGCAGTTTGTTCCACCGAAGCCGAAGCCGTTGCAAAGAACGTATTCGACATCAAGTTTTTTAGGGCCATCGACCATATAGTTGAGGTCGCAGTCGGGGTCTGGGTCAGTATAGTTAATGGTGCCGGGAACCATGCCTGTGTGCAGGGTCATGGCAGAAAACACACTTTCAACACCGCCAGCGGCGCCTAATAGGTGTCCCACCTGCGATTTGTTGGCTGTGATGGGAATATTATAAGCATGTTGCCCAAAAACAGCTTTAATGGCCTTGGTTTCGCAAAGGTCATTGAGGTGGGTCGAGGTGCCGTGGGCGTTGATGCTGTCAATTTGCTCGGGGGCAAGACCAGCGTCTTTAAGGGCGTTTTTCATGGCCCTTGCCATGCCTTCGCCACTTTCAACGGGGGCAGTCATGTGGAAGGCGTCGCAAGAGGCGCCAAAGCCGACAATTTCTGCGTAAATCTTCGCGCCACGAGCCTTGGCAGACTCCAAAGACTCAAGGAACAAAAGCCCTGCGCCTTCGCCCTGAACGAAACCATCGCGGTTTTTATCAAAGGGGCGGGAGGCTTTTTGAGGGTCATCATTGTGCGATGAGGAGAGGGCTTTAAGGGCCGCGAAGCCAGAGGTGCCCATGGCGGTGACCGTTGATTCAACACCACCGGTAATGGAGGCGTCGCAACGGTTCAGTAAAATTTCGGTATAGGCTGTGCCGATGGCATGCAGGCCAGAGGCGCAAGCGCTGGTCAGAACAAAGTTGGTTCCTTTGGCGCCTGTGAAAATAGCCACCTGACCGGGAGCCATGTTTGAAATGAGCATAGGAATCATGAAAGGAGAGATTCGCCCGGGTCCAGCGGTAGTCAGTTTTGTATGAAACTCTTCGATGGTGGCGAGGCCTCCAAGTCCAACGCCCAAAATGGTGCTGACCATTTCGGCGTTTTCGTCGGTAATGACATAGCCGCTGTTTTTCATAAGCATGAGGGAGGCGGCGACGCCAAATTGGACAAAACGGTCCATGCGGCGAGCCTGTTTAAAAGGAATCTCGTATGCTTCAGGAGAAAAATCTTTAACTTCTCCGGCGATGCGGACGTCAAAGTCAGTGGTATCAAAAAGGGTAATGGGGCCAATTCCTGACTTTCCTGCAAGGAGGTTGGTCCAAGAGGTTTCTAGGTCGCCACCCAGTGGGGTTAAGGCAGATAAACCAGTGATTACGACACGTTTTTTACTCATGCTCAATCCTTGTGCTTTCATTTCGTTTATGAAAGAAGGCTAACGAATTCAAATAGTCTCAGTCAAATGTACTAGCGTTGTCCGCCGGTCTCATACCTTTGCGGGCTGTAAAAAGACAGTTTCACCCAAAGCGGGTGTTATAAAGACAAAAAGAGCGGTACGAAGCTTAGCCGCATACCGCTCAATAGGGCATTTTACTGCTTGCTGGCAACATAGTCCACAGCGTCTTTTACTTTAAGCAGCTTTTGGGCTTCTTCGTCGTCGATTTCAAGGTCAAACTCTTCTTCCATAGCCATAATCAGCTCGGTAAGGTCCAAAGAGTCAGCGCCAAGATCATCAACAAAAGATGCCTCGGTTTTTACTTCATCAGCAGAAACGCCAAGTTGATCAATAATAATTTTTTTTACGCGATCTTCAACAGACATGATGCCTCCAATATAATTGTATACTTCGTGTTAAAGTTATTGTCAGTGTAGTTTACCAACAAAAAAAGGTCCATTGCCTTAGCAATAGAGGCCGCCGTTTACAGCTAGTACTTGACCTGTAATATACTGTGCTTTGGGAGAAGCCAAAAAGGCAACAGTTTCAGCAATATCAGTGACCGTTCCAAAGCGCTTTAAAGGAATGTCCTTAAGATAGGTTTCCTTCAATTCTTCGGGAAGCTGGTCGGTCATATCGGTTTCGATGAACCCGGGGGCAACGGCGTTAACAGTAACACCACGAGCGGCAAGTTCTTTGGCAGCCGCTTTAGTCATGCCCACAAGCCCCGCTTTGGAAGCGCTGTAGTTCACCTGTCCTGCAAGGCCGGTTTGACCCGATATGGAAGAAATATTAACAATGGAGCCTTTGCGCTGTTTCATCATGATGGAACCTGCCTCGCGCAAACAGTAGAAAGCGCCATTGAGGTTCGCGTTGATAACAGCGTTAAAGTCTTCATCTTTCATGCGCATCATAAGGCCGTCTCGAGTGATGCCCGCATTATTGACGAGCACATCCAAAGAAACTTTGCCCTTCACTTCATTTTTGAAGAAAGAGGCCACCGCCGCGCTATCGGCAACATCAAGTTGAAAGGCTTGGGCTTTGCCGCCCTTGGCTTCAATATCCTTGACCACTACCTCGGCGCTCTCAGGGCGACTAACATAGGTAAGAAACACTTGAAAACCGTAACTGGCAAGGGTTTTAGCAATGGCTGCGCCAATGCCGCGAGAACCGCCTGTGACCACTGCCGTACTTCCTAAATCACTCATGATACACTCCATTTGCGGAAGGGGTAGAGGTGCTACTCCTTCTTTCGCACGATACACTTAACCCGCCAGCGCGTTGTTTAAAACTGCAATATGGCGGCAGCCCATGTGAAACCAGCTCCAAAGGTAACGATAAGCACTCTCTGGCCCGGTTTAATGGCGCCTTCGTCAATGGCTTGTGATAAAGCCAGAGGAATGGAGGCCGCCGAAGTGTTGCCCATGGTGTCAACGTTAACAAATAGGCGATCAGGAGAAGCTTTAAGACGAGCGCCGACGGCTTCAATAATCCTCAAGTTCGCCTGATGGGGGACAACCACATCAATATCGTCAATGGTCAGACCGTTTCTATCCAGAAGGGTGTGACAAATTTTGCTCATGCTCCGAACGGCGTGTTTAAAAACTTCGCGTCCTTGCATGTGTAAAAAATATTCTTCCCCGACCACATCCCCTAATTTGTAGGGGTGGCTTGAGTAGCCCCCGCGCGCGTAAAGCAAATCCCCAAGACTACCGTCAGAAGAGCAAAGAGTATCAATAAAACTTGCGGAAGGGAAGGGAGAACCCTTGGCTACCTTCGATTCAGCTCCGCCGACAACCACGGCTCCGGAGCCATCCCCGAACAATACGCAGGTGCTTCGGTCGTTCCAGTTGAGTAGCTTGGACAAGGTATCCGTGGCCACGAGAAGGATGGTGGCGCTGGGCGTAGCCAAAGCAAGGCTACGGGAAATCTCAAGGCCATAAAGAAAACTCGTGCAAGCAGCGTTAATATCCAGAGAAAGGGTGTTGGTAATGCCAAGCTTTTCTTGGAGCTGACAAGCGCAGGAAGGGAAGGCCGCGTCTGGGGTGCAGGTAGCGTATAAAATATGGGTAATGTCGGTAGGGCTGACATTGGCTCTTGAGAGGGCGTTTTGTGCCGCGAGAAAACCAATGTCGGTGTTCGTCACCCCTTCGTCGGTGAGGTGACGCTGTTTGATACCTGTGCGCGACGTAATCCATTCGTCACTTGTATCTACAGTTTGAGCCAATTCATGGTTCGTAACAACACGGGGAGGAACGCATGCCCCAAACCCATAAATGCGTGGCGAAGAAGTGTTTTTCATACCTACTTAATTTATTATTTGATGGCTTTGCTAAACCGGGTTAATTCAACGTTGGCTGAAATAGCTTCGATGAGCATATCTTTGGTGCGCCGGCTCACATAGCGGGAAGCCATGCGAGTGGCGTTGCAAATAGCTTTTTGGTTAGAGCCGCCGTGGCAAACAATCATAATATCTTGTAAGCCCAAAAGGGCGGCGCCGCCATATTCGGCGTAGTCCACATAGTCGGCGTAGCGTTTGAACGCGCCACGGGCAAAAAAGGAACCGACCTTAGCGGCAAGGGTGCTATGGAGAAGTTGCTTTTTAAGGATGCGCGCCAGCGAGAAGGCAAGACCCTCGGAGAGCTTAAGCACCACGTTTCCTACAAAACCATCGCATACAACCACATCGCATTTTCCTGTAAACAGGTCGCGCCCTTCAATGTTACCGATGAAGTTTAGGTTTTCAGCCATTTTGAAAAGCTCGTAGGCTTCTTTGACGAGGCTGTCCCCTTTGCCTTCTTCTTCGCCGTTGGAGAGAACCCCAATGGTTGGTGAAGTAATGCCAAGGGTCCCACGAGCGTAAGCCTCGGACATCAGGCCAAATTGAAACAGGTGGTACGCTTTGCAGTCTACGTTGGCGCCGACATCACAAAAAATGACGGGCCGTGTTTCAGTGGGCATGATGGAGGCGAGGGCAGGGCGCTCAACACCTGAAATTCTCCCCAAGATAAACATGCC
>CAZYJQ010000040.1:0-13342 GCA_964647835.1 uncultured Desulfovibrio sp.
AAAAGATTGTTCATTTCGAGCTTGTTTACAGTGCTCAGGTAAGCACAACCATTCTGAGGCTTAGTTAGGACAGAAAGTGTATATTACCACTTGTAAGGCTTTGAAGTTATGATGAATTGCTCTTGTTTACATAGAATATAGAAGGGGCTCATACTTACGATAGGGCTTAGTCTGGAAAATCTGTAAACATCTCTTCCGCCCTCCATATAAAAAAGCTCCCTTGGGAAATTTCCCAAGGGAGCTTTTTTATATGGAGGGCGGTTTGTTTTTCACCCCTTCTTTTTAAAAAATATTGGCTCTTTGCGTCTTACTATTAGGTTGTCTGCATAATAGCTCATTTCAGCGTATACTTGTTTCCTTTAAAGCTCTTTCACAAAATAGTTTAATTAAATTGAAACGCGACAATTTATTTAAACTATTTTGTCGAAGTGACAAATTGTTATAATTAATTTGTCACAATAAAAACAATATGTTGCATAAAAAGTGTGACGTGTTATAATGCTCCAAAATCGTTTTAGAGGAAGAGCAATGAGTGAGCGTTTTAGGATTAAAACAATCAGGATGGAGTCAGGGGAAAGATTGCCCTTGATGCTTAGAGTGAATGGAGCACCTGATTGGCATACCACTCTGTATTCTCTAACTATGCAACGCTCTAGCCATAGCGGAATTGCTTAATAAGGCTGGTTTTGTCCGCCGAATTTTATTCCTTTGCGATAGGCGTGAACTGCGTCGTCAGGCTAAAAATGCCTTTACTGAATTCATGCCGGATTGGAATATCAGTATCCTCGGGCGTGAAAAGAGTAACGCCGCTCAGGTTATCTTAGCCACTTATGGGGGCTAACCCAAATTTAAGAGGAACGACAGAGTTGGTAAGCCCTCTTTACCGTTGTCTTTCGCTGATTGGTCTTGCTCGACAAGGTTTGCCTCAAAGTGCGCTAGAGGGGATGCCTTCACCGTCACAGCGTGATGTCCTCAGAAGGCATGGAGGCATTTTGGGGGATACGTTAGCGCGCGAAGGTATAGATATCAGTAAAATGCCAGAGAGGCATCGTGCTATATGGAATGCATGTTGTAATTTTTTTAAGGTTTACCAGGTGGCTTGATTGTAAATAGGGTGGCTTAACTCCTTGATTAATAAGTAAAAGCCCGTGTTACCTTCTTTCTCCTTTAAAGTTCTTTCTTGTCGGTAAGGTTTACCAGCCGAATTATGTAAACAAGTCTCTAAAATACGATACTCCAAAAGGGGTCTATGGGAAATTTCCCCTAGACCCCTTTTGCATGAAAA
The DNA here is from genome assembly GCA_964647835.1 of uncultured Desulfovibrio sp. Taxonomy (GTDB): domain Bacteria; phylum Desulfobacterota; class Desulfovibrionia; order Desulfovibrionales; family Desulfovibrionaceae; genus Frigididesulfovibrio. The sequence goes on from CAZYJQ010000040.1 coordinate 1,286, forward strand.
GTCCTCTGCGTTTAACAGGCTTTTATGGTGGTTATTATTAATCTATGTTTCGTTATAAATAGATTGCTTCAGCTTCTTTCATCCACCAGATATTCCCTTGTTATGGATTGCCTTGTTGTTTTGAATTGCCACTATCAGCACGAATACCAGTATAACGAGGCGCTTGGTTGTTATTGCCCAGCTAAGGTGGCGGGTTGTATGCTCTGGAGGACAGAATTCCAGACAGGCATAAGGTTTTTTCGCTCTGTCCAAGGGCCATTAAGGGACATTGTCATGCTGGGGCGTTTCGGGTTTGCGCCCTGACTTTTGGGGTTAAGGTAGGAAAAGGTTACAATATAACCATTTCTATGTTTGTCACTGAACTTGCTGATGTATTCCATCTGATTGTACCCCGCTTGGCTATGCTTTCGTTCCCTAAAACGCTTAAAGGTCAGCCCATGTTTTTCACTAAGCTCTGTCAGCTCTTCCGTGGTAAGTGCCTTGTCATCGGTCATGGATTTGCGGTGGTTGGATTGGGTTGAGAAGGTAAGCTTTGCCCCCTGTGCATTGGTAAATTTCAACATGCATTCTTCAGCCACGCAGGGGTAGTTTTCTATGACGCCAAAGGTCGTGTGGAAGAGATCAACGGGCGAAAGACTGTGTTTGCTCCAGCGGTAGTGGTTAAATAACTCTACTGTGGGTTCTATGAAGTCCAGCAGGGTGTCCTCATCAGAGAAATTACGAATTTCTGTAAAGTGGAGTAGCCCCTCGTTCAGTGCTACGAAGGTCTCAACGCGTACGGTGGTTGTCCCTTTATCCACGGTGTAGCACGAGCGGTGGCCTTCAAAAAGCCATTGGGAATCGCGAAGGGCTGAGTAAGAATTTGGGTATGTGTTGAGATTAACTCGTTTAAAGTACAGCTGCGTATATTCATCAAATTCTGTTAAATGATCCTCGGTGCGCCAAGGAATCTCTTGGATGGAAAAACTTTGTGTTTCGAATTTGTTGTGTTCGGCTGTTGGGGTAATAGAAAAAAAAGCGTGAGTATTTTCAAATTCCACGGGAACGTCTATGGAAAATCGGCCCATTGTATAGGTTTGGAGGGAACCTTGATAAAACTCATCATGAACAAACTCTTTATCCAGATGAGCTTTAACCCACCAGCCTCCTAAACCAATGATTACCGCTGTGCAAAGAGCTATCATCCAATTGTTTTTGAACATCGCGATTTCCTTTTACAGGGGCATTTGGAAAGCTGTTTTGGGGCGCTAACGGGCCTCTAGAGAGTATAAACTCTGCAGATTGGATTATGTCAAAAGACCAAAGAGCCCTTGCTTTGTCTTTTGTGTATGAAGCTTTGCCATGAGTATATCTTGAGCTTACCCCTAGGCGCAAGCCTTCTCTTTTTACTATGCCTTATTAATAATTGGGTTAGGTGGACACGCTAAGGGGGGGGTAGAGGATAGGCAACGACATTTGTTGGCCCGTGTAGGGCGTTTTATGTAAATGCAAAGGCCCTTTCTGATAGAGCGGAACGCTTGTCCTGAAAGGGGCCTTAATGAGGTGCTGTAGGTATGAAAAGCGTGAACCCTTAAGGGAAAAGTTTACAGTACAAGGGGATCAAGGCGTTGATAGATTTTTTCAAAAAGAGCGTTATCCACTATGCCTTGGTCTCCTGAGGTGTATTGAATAAGCCAATCTTCAGCTTTTCCCTGCAAGATGCCTTTGGAGCCCGGCAAGGCCACTGAAAATTTGCTGTTTATCTGCTTTGCCCAAACAGGGGTGGATATGGGGTAGTAACACCCGTCAGAACCTTGTGCTGTGTGCTTATCCGGTTGGTAGGTCAGGTTAAACCGCTGGCGTGAGATGGGCCACGATTCACCAAGGACACCTGTGACAAGGGCGTCTCCTTGTTCATAGCTTACCTCGCCTTCGAGGGTCTTCATGGAGCCAGCCTCGGTGGCGAATGTGACTTGCGTGGTAATGGCTCGTTTACTGACCCGTAAGGCGTTTGGGTCACGGGCAAGATCCATATGAGTGAGGTCGGGGACGTATAATTGTGGGAAAATGGGTGCTGTAACGATATAAAAATCGTCTGGGGCACGGGCCACCAGCCAGTCGCCGGGAAGACCCGTGAGGTAGTCGTCCGCGCCCCAGCGGGTGAAAACCTTGACTCGTTCATTAAGACATCTTGCTTCCACGGTGCTTGTGCCCGTGCTTAGGCAGGAGCGCGCATGGCTTGAAAGCGATACACGTTTTCCAGTGCCTTTATTAAGCACGGTTGGGGAGTAACAAAAATCAGGGGCATAGGGTTCGTTTAAGGGCTGATAATTGCGTTCAAAAACCGCTTTTTCCATATGATAGACTTCACCTGTAATGCCTATCATTAAAATAGTGTCTTCTCCTGCTATAATATCCATATCGCCTTCAAGCATACGCAATTGCAACTCCGCTTGGTGGTCAAAGAGGTCACTACAGCGGACAAAGCCTTGAAGAACAGGAAGCTTGCGATAGGTTGCCATGGCTTGAGAGTGGGCAAGGTTTTGAAAGGTTTGAATGCTTTGGGGGTTGAGGCAATCCAAAACCTTAAAAGCATGGCAATAATCTCGCACGCACTCTTGGCAGTAAGCCAGAAAGGGTGTGTTCCCTACGCTGTCGTGGTATTTTGTAGCAGCAACGTATCCCCCGGCCTTTTCCCTGTGTCCGCCGCCTGAGCCAAGCCCTTGGGCAATCCAGCTTGCCAGTTCCGAAGCTTTGGCTTCTCTGGTGGCGGTGCGGACGGAGAATTTGATATCGCCACTAGGCTGTGACGAATACGCAATGGCAAGGTCAACGGTATCCACCTGCATGGCAAGGTCGCTGATAAAGCCGAGTATATTGGGGTCGCAAGGGGGCGCTGGGATGAGGGCGAAGCGAAGCTCTTGGTCGGCAAAGAGGTTGTTAAGGGCTGTGGACACTTGCGAGAGGTCGTTGAGGGAAAGATTTGAAAGCTTGAGCCGTTTGAGAATACTTTCATCAACGACAAGAGCGTCCCACATATCGCGGTCTAGGGGGTGGCGCACTTCAGAAAAACCGTTGGTATCGGTGAATAGGCCGTAATGTAAAGCAGTGGAAAGGCCTTTATCCATGGGGAAGGCTTCTTTGCGTAAAAGGTCCCAAACCATGGTGGCGCAACTGCCAAGCCAGGGTCGCAAGTCACACAAGGGGGGGAGTTCTTTTTCTTGAATGTGATGGTCGATTACCGCCACATGGGGCGCCGTTACCTTGGCGACATTGCCGTTGCCATGTTGGCAATCCACGGTTATTAAAAGCCCGTTGCATTTTTTGAGGTCGGGTAAATGTTGCACTGGAATGGCAAAGGCCTCAATCATAAAGAGGAGGTTTGGTTTGGTTATTGGCGGACCGCCATAGAAAAAAAGAGTCTTTTTACCTGCCGCTCTAAAATAGCGATAGAGACCGAACCCCGAGGCCAAAGAGTCCGCGTCGGGGATATTGTGGCACTGGATGGCGATGGAGTCATAGGTAAGGAGGTCACTTAATTTCATTTGAATTTCTCAACTTTTTCTATTTCTACTATGCTGTTGGGGGAAATCTTTATCGACTCCCGCGACTTTCCTCGTCTTTTTGGGCTTTTGTTTTGAGGAAGATTCCCTCAACGGAAGCCCCTCGTCCAAAATAATGCGGGCAGGTCTTATCTTCCAGATACTGCACGAAAGCGAAGTCCGAAAAGAAGAGAATTTCTATGGCGCATGCATCATCTTCTTCTACCACAAGACGGTTGTTATGAAGGAGGTCTTGAGCGAGTTCTTCCCTCTTTTTTTGTTCATCTTGTCCGCCCGTCAGCCAGTTTTGTTCATCGGATTCCGTGAGGGGGAACATGGCCATATGAAAGGATGGAGCCCCAATGGTGGAGGTGATGCTTGCGGTGTAAGAACCGTTTTTTGTTCTCTCAATGCTCAGCCCTCCCGACGCGGCGTTATTCCCATAGGAGTAAGCATATTCCCCTTCAATTGCGGTAGGGGCGGCGTCCCAAGTATAGGGCATTAACAGCGTTGGTGCTTTGGTGAGGCGAAGGGGAAGCTGTTTGCTCTTAGAAAAGTCAAAGATTGACCCTTTTTCTCTTATTTTGATAGGTGATCTCCACTGCCCTTCAAGGATGTCGTTATGTATGCACGCCCAGATGGTACCGGTAATTTCACCGTCAGGTAACATCTCGTTGAGATAGAAGTTATGCTCGGAGACGGTGCCCAACAGGCGGATAGGCGTTTGGGCTTTCATTTTTGTATAGATAATTTCGCCAACCACCAAATTATTATTAATTTCAACCCAGATGGATACGGGGATTGTGTCGCCAATGGTACCTTTCCAGGCATAGCGATGTGGTTCTTTGGAAAGGTCGGGAAGTGCCTCAGCTTTGGTCGAAGCGTAAGCCAAGAAAAAAACCATAAGGGTGATGCTTATTGCGCTTATGAGGAATTTTTTTGTATACTGTCGGTTGTTCATGGGGCTGTCTTCTTTGCATTTCCCGAACTCGGTTGCGGGGTTATTAGGTTGCCTCTGGTCAGCTTCCACAGCAATGAAGGTACGTTTACAGCAACTCAAAGGTGAATATTGTCATTGCTTAAGGAAAGCTTATGCGCAATTTTAATCGTTTTTTTTGCTTAACCCACGTTGTTTTTTGGTGTTGGGCACTTATAAATCCTTATCAGTACTATACTTCCATATCACGGTCGGGGGAAGGCCTTTCTGCATGGGGTGTTCTTTTTGTGGTGACTGCTCTAGTTTTGCCATCCTTGGGCTGTTTTCTTGCCTTAGGCGGGATGTGGTTCAAGAAGAAAAAACTCCTCTACCTTTCATCAACAGTGTTTTTTTTGGCCTTGTGCTTGTTATACTACAGCCCGCTTCATTGCCAAGCTCTCGCGCTAAACGCCACCATGTTTTCGGCCTGGTCCTTTGAGCGGCAAGGCAAAGAGGCCTTTCCCTTTCATTGGGCGAAGCTCATCGCTCTGGCCTGTATCATGGTAAGTCTTTTGCATTTGAGCTTTTCCATCTATGGGACAGTGCAATATTTAATGTTTCCTGAGATTTTTGAAGATGCGGGACTTACCGCTTTTACTAACCTCAAACCACTGCTCATCAATGGTGTTGTTTTTATGGCTGGACTGGGAAGTCTTGCCGCTCTGTATAGTAAAAACCGTTGCCTTTTGGTGTGCGGGCTTGTTCTGTTGTGCTACGGGTGTTGGGATATCTACAATTATCGGATGGTCTTTGCGCCTTTGCTCAAAGCCCTCATGGCGGGAAAATTATTAGACCATTACTATGATCTTTCCATGCTTTTTGATTGCGCCGATATGGTGAAAGTTGTTTTTACAGCGGGTGTTTTTGTGGCGGCGCCTTTTGTCTATTATTGTTGTGCGCATCATCAAAAAACGAAGGCCATTGGTTAAACCGCACGGGAAACCAAAAAACCTTAGTCTTACCCCTTGAAACGAAGGGCAGGAGACTTTGATCACAAACATTGCTGTCAATGACCAGCATATTTGCAATGCACACTTGCTCAAACGAGTTTTGGTGACGTGATGGAACTACCAAAATATTCAGGCGGGTGAAGGAGATAGTTATTTGAATTCCTTCCAATTACGTGTAGGGTGCGTCTTGGGCCATTAATCTGTGAAGGCATTGAGATATTAAGGTCATAAAACCTTACCCAGCAATGCCCAGAATGACTGGTAATATGCTATAATATCTTGAGCTTTGTCCGTTGTCAGCCTTGTTGTGCCTATGAAGAATACAGGGTACATTTGGGGCGAGGCAGAGTGTGAAGTATGGCGTGTTGGACTGTGTTTTTTGTGAGAGGAGACGCTATTTATGCGTGAAGTGAATGTCGCGCTTATAACCGAAGCTGTTCGGGATATGTGTATGCACGCCAACCGCTATTTGGCGGATGATGTGGCGCGGGCCATAACTTCTGCCGGCCAAAGAGAAGAAACCCCAGCGGCAAAAGAGGTTTTTCGGCAACTCCAAGAAAATATGGAAATAGCCGCCCAAACGGGTCTGCCCCTGTGTCAGGACTGCGGCTTAGCCGTCTTGTTCGTTGAAATAGGGCAGGATGTGCGCGTTGTCGGGGGCGGTCTTGCTGAGGCTCTCCATGAGGGCGTTCGTCAAGGGTATAAAGACGGTTTTTTGCGCATGTCTGCTTGCCATCCTTTTAGTCGCCGCAATACCGGCGACAATACCCCGGCGGTAATTCATTACGACATTGTTCCCGGCTCACAGCTCAAAATTTCTTTTATGGCCAAAGGAGGCGGGGCGGAAAATATGTCTCGCGTCACCATGCTCGCTCCTTCGGAAGGCTGGGAAGGGGTAAAAAAGGTTGTTATTCAGCGGGTGGCAGAATCGCGTTCGAACCCCTGTCCTCCCATCATTGTGGGAGTGGGCATAGGCGGTACCTTTGAGTATTCTGCCAAACTGGCAAAAAAAGCCCTTCTTCGCAGGCTGGATGATGTTCACCCTGACCCTGAAACAGCGGCGCAAGAGGAAGAGCTACTCAAGCTGATTAATAGGCTCAATATAGGCCCCATGGGGCTTGGCGGAAAAACAACCTGCCTCGGCGTAAAGATGATTGTGGAGCCATGCCATATCGCCAGTTTGCCCCTTGCCGTTAATATCCAGTGCCATTCTTCACGGCATGAGTATAGGGAGCTGTAATGGCTGAATATTCCCTCACGACTCCGTTAACCGATGAAGAGGCTCAAATGCTTCGCGCCGGAGATTTGGTTTTTTTAAGCGGAACCATTTACACGGCTCGCGACGCCGCCCATAAAAAGCTCATAGAACTTTTAGACGAGGGCAAAGAACTCCCCTTTGATATGCGTGGGGCGGTTATTTATTATGTGGGCCCTACGCCTCCTCCTCCGGGCTATTGTATCGGTTCCGCAGGGCCAACCACAAGCTACCGCATGGATTCCTTTACCCCCCGCTTACACGCCCTTGGCCTTAAGGCAAGCATTGGCAAAGGCATCCGTAACGATGAGGTCAAACAAGACCTTCAAGAGTGCGGGGCGGTTTACTTAGGTGCGACGGGTGGCGCAGGGGCGTTGTTGTCGACATGTATTAAAGAGGCCGAGGTCGTCGCCTTTGCAGAGATGGGGCCCGAAGCTTTGCGGAAACTCTACGTTGAAGCCTTCCCGTTACTGGTTATCAATGATTCTGTGGGGGGCGAGTTGTACGTTCAGCCAGATATTCAAGCAACGGGCTGTGTATTATAAAGAAGTTTTGGAGTTGAGGTGCTTTGCTGAAACTCCGTTGTCTCAAAGGCCGCTTGTGTTCGTTCGGCGTGTGTTTTGAGTTTGAAAAATAAGGACATGATAGCCAAGGTCTTACGCCTAGAATGGTGTCGAAGGCCTGGATGGGTTGTTCAGCCTGCGCAGGCTTGCTGAGCAGACCCCTTGGCTATGGTTACATAGTAGGCAGGCGCATCGTTCATTGTGTCCGCCTTCAGTTTTTTTACCCCGCAGGAGGCCATGATGGCTCTTTTCACCAAGCAAGAAGCCCTTGATTACCATTCTAAGGTTCGTCCCGGAAAACTCGAGGTTATGCCCGTAAAACCCTATCGGGATCAAAAAGACCTTTCCCTTGCCTATAGCCCCGGGGTGGCGGAAGCTTGTCTGGCTATTCACGCCAATGAAGACGATGTTTATCACTACACAGGTAAAGGTAACCTTGTGGGGGTTGTTTCTAACGGCACCGCTGTTTTGGGCCTTGGCAATATCGGGCCCGAAGCCAGCAAGCCTGTTATGGAAGGCAAAGGGCTTTTGTTTAAAATTTTTGCCGATGTGGATGTGTTTGATATCGAACTTAACCTTACAGATCCGCAGAAATTTTGTGACACCGTCCGAGCCATGGAACCGACTTTTGGCGGTATTAACCTTGAGGATATTAAAGCGCCTGAATGTTTTTTTATTGAAGATTATTTAAAAAAACATATGAATATCCCGGTTTTTCATGACGACCAACATGGAACAGCTATTATTTCAGCGGCGGCGATGCTCAACGCCCTTGAACTGGCGAATAAGAGATTCAGCGATTGTCGCGTTGTTATCTCTGGTGCGGGGGCAGCGGCAGTTTCCTGCGCGCGGCTCTATATTTCATTGGGGGCTGACCCTGAAAAAATAGCTATGTTCGACTCCAAGGGGCACATCAACACCCAAAGAGAAGACCTGAACGAGCAAAAACGCGAATTTGCCACGAAGGTGGCTTACGCTTCCCTCGCCGAAGCCATGCAGGGCACCGACGCGTTTCTGGGTCTTTCCACAGCGGGCGTCCTGTCACCAGAGATGGTGAAGAGTATGACGGCGCAATCACCTATCATTTTTGCCTGTGCCAACCCTGACCCAGAAATTAGCTATGATGACGCTAAAAAAGCCCGCCCCGATTGTATTATGGGGACAGGGCGTTCGGATTTTCCCAACCAGATTAACAACGTTTTAGGGTTCCCTTTCATCTTTAGGGGTGCTTTGGATGTTCGCGCCAAGGCTATAACCGAAGGGATGAAGGTCGCCGCTGCAAAATCCATTGCGGCCCTCGCTAAAGAAGAAGTGCCGGACTATGTCTTAAAGGCCTATGGACAAAACGCGCTTTCCTTTGGAGCCGATTATATCCTCCCCAAAGCTCTTGATTTGCGGTTGATGGAGTGGGTGAGTAGCGCTGTGGCTGAAGCCGCCATGCAAGAAGGCGTGGCTCAAAGGAATATCGATGACTTTGCAGCCTATCGCCAAGAACTTGGGAAGCGCATTGCCAAGGCTCATACCCGCATGAACGGTCTTTTGGAAAGCTATGGGCTGTAAAACGCTTTTTTGTTTTGCAGGAGAGCGGGGCTTGAGTATCCAGCCTTGACAAAAAATGATTTTTCAGTGAATCTTTTTTGAGATTATGGATACTTCTATTTTATCTACTCTACGCCAGAACATTGGGGCGACCTCTCAAGGAATAAGTTTTTTGAGACGGACTCCTCTGTGTTCTGGTTTCTTTTTCCAATACCGTGTCTTCGGTATTGGCATGACTTGAATAAGCGGCGCTGTGGGGCAGGTTGTCTCGCGCTATCCTTTGAGCTAGGCCGCTTCTCTCCCTCCTTTTTTGTCCCCACCTTGCCGGCTACGCTTTGACAGGATTAGTCGCATACCCCCATTTTACAGCGCCTCCCCGTAAGTTATTGCGGGGTTTTGTTTTTTAGGTTCACTGTCTTTTAGCGTCTGGCACTGCCTTGAGCGTATGACAGTCTCTTAAGAGAAGAGAAAATGGTTTTTTGTTTTGCTTAGTTCGCCTTGGCTGACATTTATCAAGGCGGACAAAGCAAAAGAGGTATGAGGGTTTTATGATTGTAGCTGGTGTTGATGTTGGCTCTGTGGCGGCGAAAAGCGTTGTTTTTGACACTGACAAAAACATGATTCTTGCTGGGATAGCTATTCCAACGGGTTGGAACAGCGCTGAGGCTGGCGAACAAGCTCTTGGCCTTGCCTGCCAAGGGGCTCAAGTGTCCATGGATTCTTTGGCGGCGGTGGTAGGCACTGGTTACGGGCGTGTTTCTCTGCCTTTTGTCACGAAAGCCGTCACCGAAATAACCTGTCATGCCCGCGGGGCAACCTGGCTTTTCCCCAAAACGGGGATTGTGATGGATATAGGAGGGCAGGATAGTAAGGTCATAAGCTTAGGCTCGCAAGGTGAAGTCCAGGACTTTATTATGAATGATAAATGCGCGGCTGGGACAGGGCGGTTTTTGCAAGTCCTTTCGGGCATCCTTGAAATGCCATTGGAAGATTTGGGTTTTGCCGCCATGCAAGGGACCCCAGCCCCCATTTCCAGCATGTGCGCTGTTTTTGCAGAAACAGAAATAGTCGGCCTTTTGGCCACGGGAACATTGCCCAAAGATGTGGCGGCGGGTGTCTATCTTTCCATTGTGAGACGAATGGTCGCCTTGGCTAAACGCATTCCCCCTCATGGGGAGTGGACTTTTTCGGGCGGACTCGCCATTAGCCCCGCCTTTTGTCATTTGCTTTCAAAAGAGCTTGGAGTTCCTGTTAATGTCGCTGAGAAACCTCAACTTATGGGGGCACTGGGAGCGGCTCTCGTGGCCTCTACCTTAGTTCAAAAACAAGAAATGTAAATTTTGTAACCATTAGGTAACTCGCTAATATACCTGTGACTTCTAGGAGAAATATAATGAAATGTGCAAGTTATGACGCCATTACTACGGCCTTTGAACAAAACGTTCTTCGCTTGAATGAAGCCAAAGCCGCCGGCAAGAAGGTCGTCGGGCAGTTTTGTCTGTATACGCCATCTGAAATAGCCCTTGCGGCTGGCGCTATTCCTGTTTCCCTCTGTGGAACAAGGAATGACTCCATTCCCGCCGCTGAAGAGTTTTTACCCCGTGCTTTGTGCCCGCTCATTAAAAGCAGTTTTGGCTTTGGGGTAAAAGACAGCTGTGCTTATCTGGCGGCTTCGGATCTTGTGGTGGCGGATACTACCTGTGACGGCAAGAAAAAAATGTATGAATTGTTCGATTTTAAACCGCTTTATATGCTGCAGTTGCCTCAAATTCAGGACGATGACGCCCTTGCTTACTGGCGTGGTCAATTTGCAAAGTTGGTAGCCCATATGGAGTCGCTTTTTGAAGTTGAGATTACCGAAGAAAAGCTTCAAGACGCCATCAAGCTGATGAATAGAGAAAGGCTTGCCTTGAAGGCCGTTATGGACTTGGCACAGCGTAAACCTTCGCCCATAACGGGGCAGGAACTGGTGGAGATTTGCTTTAAAACCTCATTTTTCCCTGATAAGGAAGTGGGCATTGGGATGCTGAACAATCTGGCTGAGGAATTGGGACGCCTTGGGGGGCATGGAAAGGGCGAAGCCAGAACCAACGGATCCGCGCCACGTATTCTGCTAACGGGCGTGCCTGTTGGGGTGGGGTCGCATAAGGTAGTTCGTTTGGTTGAAGAAAGCGGCGGGGCGGTTGTATGTCTTGATAACTGTTCCGGTTACAAAAAAACCCGAGTCATGGTTGATGAGCACTCTGATGCTTTGACCACTCTGGCAGAGCGCTATTTGCATGTTCCCTGCGCTGTTATGTCGCCCAACCCTTTCCGCTATGAAGCCATAAATGTAATGGCTCGCGATTTTTCAGTAGACGCGGTCATTGATCTTACCTGGCAGGGCTGTCAAACCTATGCTGTTGAATCCTCATCATTGAAAAAACATGTCCAGAACGATTTAAAGCTTCCCTTTTTACAAATTGAAACGGATTATTCTGAAACCGATACTGAACAACTTAAAGTCCGTATCGAAGCTTTTCTTGAAATGCTTTAATAAGGAAAACCATTATGTCTTTGTTTCTCGATTGTTCAGGCCTTGCTTGTCCACAGCCTGTTCTTACAACGAAAAGAGCCGTTGAATCTGAAGGCCCGAGGCGCCTTGAAGTCCTGGTTGATAATGAGGCGGCCTTTGAAAACGTGAGTCGTTTTCTTTCCTCCAATGGGTACGCGCCCTTGTCTATCAGCCAAGAGGGCAAGTGGTTGATTACCGCTGACAGGGTTGAAAACGACAAGGATGGCGCGGGGCCTGCTGTGAAAACCAGCCCGTCAAAGGGCGTGGAGTCTCAAGCTTTGTCCCAAAAAGCCAGGGGCGAGAGCTCTGGTGGTAAGACGGGCGAGATGTCGGGCGATACCTTTGGCGACGATATAGACAAAAGCAAATCCCTTGTTCTGATGCTCTCTGCCACCATGGGCCCGAGCACAGGAACAGGTGATGGCGATTTAGGCTCGCGCCTTATGAAAAACTTTTTGGCGACTTTGCCGGAAATGGGCGACGACCTCTGGCGTATTGTGATGTTGAACGGCGCGGTTACCCTCGCCACTCAAGATAGTCACGTCATCACTGAATTGCAGGCCCTTGAGGCCTCGGGAGTCGATATTTTAGTGTGCGGCACCTGCCTTGAGCATTTTAACATCATGGCGCAAAAAGCCCTGGGGCAAACAACGAATATGCTGGATGTGGTCACAAGCCTGCAACTGGCGGATAAGGTTA
>CAZYJQ010000041.1:0-13247 GCA_964647835.1 uncultured Desulfovibrio sp.
TGTCGGGCATATCTGGCATGTCGGGCTCAATTGGCTCATCTGGTTCATAGGGCTCATTCAGGTCATCAAAGCTCACTCCTTTCACGGCCTGTTTTTCCTTAACCCAGACCGACTGGGGGGCTTGCTCAAGGCGCATATCCCTCGCCTCCAAAGCACCACCACCTTGTCCATCGTCAAAGCTTCGTCCATCCTCATGTTCCTGCGAAACACTCTCCCGCAGTCCAAGGGCCGCTTTTAAGGCCCTATGCACCACAAGGTCGGCGTACCGCCTGATGGGCGAGGTAAAGTGGCAATAACAAACCGAAGCCAAGCCAAAGTGACCCAAATTTTCAGGCGAGTAGCGGGCTTGCATCATGGCCCTTAAGAGCAGGCGGTTAACCGTATATTCTTGAGGCGTCCCACGAGCCGCTTGCAAAATAGCCTTAAACTCCTGCGGCGAAGGCGGCTGGCTTTCAGTCTTTTTTTGTGTAAATCCATGACGTGAGCCACGCCCGCCCCCTTTATTCCCCGCCCCCTGCAAACCTTGGGGCAATTCAATGAGATGAGTTTGCAATATAAAGTTTTTCAAAGCTTCGAGTTTTTCCATGTCGGGCGCTTCATGGACACGATAAAGCAAATGGCGTTTTTTATCCGTTAAAAAACGGGCCACGGCTTCGTTGGCGGCAATCATGAACTCTTCAATTAAATTATTGGCCTTGGTGCTTTTACGGGGGATAATGTCAGAGACTTCGCCCTTTTCATCAAAAACGAATTGAGCCTCAGGCAAATCAAAGTCCAAACTTCCCCTCTCAGAGCGTCTTCGACCAAGAAGCGCCGCCAAAGCAAAGGCGTCATCCAACATGGACATGTGGTCTTGCAAAGCCTCCTGCATGTCCATGTTTTTTTCAACGGCAGCGGCATGCACCTGGCTGTAGGTTAAGCGGGCCTTGCTTTCCACAATGGCTGTGCAAAAACTGGCAGATGTTTCCACCCCTTTATCCGAGAAAAAAACTTCCGCCACCACGGCCAGACGCGGAGTCTTGGGTTTGAGACTGCATAAACCGTTGGATAGTACCTCGGGCAACATGGGCTCCACGGACAAAGGGAAATAGTAAGAATTCCCCCGACGCCGGGCTTCGTTATCAATGGCGGAGGAGCTGGTGACATAATAGGAAACGTCGGCAATGGCTACGAGCAGCCGATAGCCCTTGACCGTTTTTTCAACATAGACGGCGTCGTCAAAATCCTTGGCGTCAGCCCCATCAATGGTTACAAAAGCCACATCCCTCAAATCCTTGCGCTGGCGCAAAATACGCTCGTCAATGAGAGGGTCATCGGGCATCAGGCCAACTTCTTTCTTAACAGCGGGCGGGAATTCCATGGGGATGCCGTGCCCAATCTTAGCAAGAAGCTCCTGGGCGGCAGGGCTTTCTTCGCTGTAGAGGTTCATAACCGCTTTGGCGGACCATAGCCCTGGCCCGAGTTTTTCCAAGGGCATAATCAAGAGCAGATCATCTTCTTTCACTGGCGCGTTTTGCTTCACAAACTCTTTGCCGGGTGCATCCGCTGAGCCGATGCGTAAAGCCTTGCCTTGCCATTGGGGGGTTGAGTCGGGCGACTTGTCTGGTACTCCTTCTGGTGATTCCTTGGGCGACCTATAGGTAGGCAGAACAGGCGTCATTTTTTGAGCGCTAATTTCACTGACATCAACACTAAAGAGCACCTGTAGGCCATTGTGCTGGGGCGTGGCAAGCCATTCATCCCCCTGCTTTCTAGTAGCAAAGGCGGGTAAAAGCTTTTGACTTCTTTCAATAATACGCGTAATGCGCCCTTCGCGGCTCGGGCCTTGTCTATGAGGCATGATGGCAACCTCAACAATGTCCCCGTCCCAAGCGTCTTTAAGGTCCAAGGGAGCAATAAAAATATCGCCCTTGCCCGCCTCTTCTGGGATAACAAACCCCGCTCCGCTACGCTGGATGGACAACACCCCTTGCACCAGCGGACGATTTTTGGGCGGAAACCAGGTGCCCCGCGAACGGATAAGGCGACCGTCCAACTCCAAGGCGTGCAACAAAAACTCAACATCACGTTTGCGATTGCGCTTCACCTTAAGCATGGTGAGGATGTCATCTAACTTGACAGGTTTGTTGGCCTTATAAATGACATCGGCAATGCGTTCGGGAGTGAGTTCTATTTCAGGAAATGTACGTTTTTTAGCCGCCATGGGGTCTCCTCAAAAGGGTATCGGTTCAAATTCAATTCGAGTATACGCAGGGGGGCATAGCTCTGCAACTCTTCACTGGGTATTTTTGATTGTAAGGGTTTCAAGACTTCCCAATTGTTGTGAAAGACGTTATAACAACGCTACCTGTTATTATTTTCACAACAAACTTTCCATGAGACTTCTATGCCCTCATTTTTACAAAGACTTTTTACTCGCTCATCCACTCCCACTCCCGAAGAACAACGCGCGGACTTCGCCGCTCGGTTCCATCGATTTAAACTTTTTATGAGTGAGTATTTCGAAGCCTCCAGCGAGTTGCTTCAGTTTGAAGAACGCCTGAGCAACCCTAACCCTATCAGCATGCCTTTTTTACGTTCTTGCACAGCAAAGCTTACCATCAACACCCTTCAGGGCATTATTCAACTGAGCGCCCTTTCGGATAACAAACACCCCGCCCTTTCAGAAGCCCTTGAAAACCTTATGCAAGAAGTGCAGGAAATATTGCGAGAGGGCATCTACCCCCTGCATGGGCCTTATGTCATCCCTCTTTCCGAAGTCGATTACAGCCATAGCAACCTCATTGCCCGAAGTTTGTGTAACCTTGGGGAGCTATGGAAATACCACCCTAAACTCTGCCAGCAGGGTCTTGTTATTACCGGCGCCGCCTGGTGGCAACACATCGACCAGCAGGAAATGCACGACGAGCTTGACCGTATTATGGTCATCTCCCAAGATGAACCGGGAAGTTTTAGCGCAGCCGCCAGCCGTATTCAGGAGGTCGTCCGTTCGGCCTATCCTGTGCCTGAAGATGTTAAAGAAGAAGTAAGCCGCGCTCTGGACGCCATCCGTCCAGCCCTCTCCGACCCCGACAAAGTGCTCTCCCTGCGATGCCTCGCCGTAAAACCCGAACAAGCCGCCATTACCGTGGCCTCCCTCCTTATTCGAACCCCCTGCACCGACGAGGATATTTTCAAGGCCCTTACGACTTCTTTCGCTAGAGTCTATCAGGCCAGAGCCATATTATATCGTCTCAAGCTCGGCATTCGCGACAGGGCCATGCCCTTTTGCTGGACCTTAACCGTTTTGCCCCACAACCACGCCAGAGGAAGCGCCCATATGGGTTTTGGCGAAGCCAGCAATGACGTTCAAGTGCACTACCGCCGCAACTTTAGCGATGACACGGGCTACCAAGTCGATAACTTTTTTGACATTACCGACTCCTTGCACCAAATCATCCTAGAAACCTGCCGAGAAGCCCTCGCCTGTCTGTTTGAAACGACAGGCTTGCAACATGAAATCTTTTGGGTTTCCGACAAAGACGGCAATGTAGAAATCATGAACGCCGGGCCGATATACCAGCCCAACCCCGAATCTTTGCGCTACGCATCGGAAGTAGCCAGCCCCTATGATAACGAAAACTACGTTCATCGCATTGAGGGCGGAGGGATTTGCTCCTTCCCCGGCATTGTTCACGGTCAGGCCTATCCTGTGCATACTATTGAAGACGCCCTCTTTTTCCCCATCGGACACATCCTTCTTGTTGACAAAGCCGCTCCCATGTGGAGTTTTCTCCTCGATTTCGCCAAAGGGGCCGTGGCTAGCGATGGCACCGACCAAAGCCTCTTTTCACGAACCTCGCGCCGCTTTGGCAAACCCACCATTGTTAACCTTCCCCAAGCCGTTGACGCTTTTTCAAGCGAAGAACTCATTTGTTTAGCCGCCGCTCCTGAAAATCCTTGCGTTATGGGGTGTGACGATCACCATTGCCCAGCCCCCATTAATATCGCCCCCGGCCTTGAACAAGAAGGCTGTTACCCTCGTAACCACAGCACCCCCAACGGCTTATGCTGGCTGGACGAAAGCGACATAGGCAATGTTACCCGCAAATTACTCCCCTTGCTCATGTCGTCCAACCTGCCCGAAAGCGACCATATGGACTTTTCAGCCGAAGCTTGCAAAAGTTATCGGGACATATTGAACTTTGCCTACAATATGACCGTTCGCGAAATGTTCACCTACAGCACATCCCGAAAAACCAGCGATGTGCCCGCCAAACAGCTCGTTTGCGACGTCCCTATGCAATTTTGGGTCATCAACCTTGCCGATGGGTTTAAAGATTCTGTGAAGGGCCCCACCGTCAACCTTGAAGACATCACCTCACCCGCCATGCTCGCTTTTTGGGACGGATTTGTCTGCAAGCCATGGGACGGGCCGCCTCAAATTAACGCCCGGGGTCTCATGTCCATCTTCTTTGAGGCCACGGTAAACCCAAACCTTGACCCTGCGGTTCAATCAAATCACTACACTGAAAAGAACATGTTTCTGATTTCAGAGCGTTATTTAAGCGCCCGTTGTCGTTTCGGGTTTCACTTCCTCTCCCTTGACTGCCTTATTGGCGAGCGCGAACGTGAACGTTTTATCATGTTCCAATTTACAGGAGGCGCCGCCAACCTTAACCGCCGTATTCGCAGAGTTAAGTTTATCGGCGACCTTCTCGACCACTGCAACTTTACCTGCGAGCTGAACGAAGACACCCTCACCGCCCGCCTTGAACAAGGTACAGAAGAAGCCTTCCTCATCGCCCTGCGTATCATCGGGTATCTTTTCATGCACACCCGCCAGTTGGACATGATTATGTCCGATGAAGCCGCCCTTGCCGAACGCCGAGCTGTCATGATAGCGGATATGGAAGCCCTTATGCGAGGCGAAGAATGCCCTTGCCCCTATGCGCATCAACCAGAGGCCCAGCCCGAATAACCTTCTGACTCCAGTAAAACCATGAGAGTACCCCTTCCAAGGCTCAGCCACCCCCGCAACAAAAGCTATCGCAAAAATTGCGAGTTTTACATCCTTCAACGCAAAAACAAGAACAACATGCAAGTTCTTGTGGCACCGGATGCCTTTAAAGGCTCCGCAACGGCCTTTGAGGCCGCTACAGCCATGCAACAAGGCGTTTTGCGCGTCTTCCCCCATGCTTCGGTGCTTAAATGCCCCATAGCCGACGGGGGCGAAGGAACTGTCGATTCCCTTGTCTACGCCACCCACGGCAGCTTTGAAACAACCCAAGTAACGGGCCCCCTTGGTGAAATGGTCGAAGCCCGCTGGGGTATACTTGGCGACGGCACCACCGCCGTTATTGAAATGGCCGCCAGCTCGGGCCTTGGGCTTGTTCCGCCAGAAAAACGTAATCCCGCCATAACAACCACCTATGGCACGGGCGAACTTATTTTTGCTGCCCTTGATAAAGGCATCCGCACAATTATTCTTGGCATTGGCGGAAGCGCCACTAACGATGGCGGAGTCGGCTGTATTTCAGCACTGGGCGCTCGTTTTCTCGACGCCGCCGGTTCTCCCCTCCCCTTTGGAGGGCAAGCCCTTGCTGATTTAGCGAGCATTGACCTCCAAGGCCTTGATAGCCGCCTGAAGGAAACAACCATTACCATTGCCAGCGATGTTTCAGCGCCCCTATGCGGAAAACAGGGCGCTACATATATTTTTGGCCCCCAAAAAGGCGCCACCCCCGCCATGGTCCAAGAGTTAGACAAGGCCTTGGCCCACTACGCTACTCTCGCCACCCAAGCCACAGGACGTAATTCAGCCGCCATTAAGGGGAGCGGAGCCGCCGGAGGCTTAGGGGCAGGACTGCTGTATTTTACCAACGCAAACCTTGAGCTGGGCATTGACCTTGTCCTACGAACCCTCGATTTTGAGTTTCTCATTGAAGATTGCCAGTTTATTATTACAGGCGAAGGCATGACCGATAGACAGACAACCCTCGGCAAAGCTCCCATTGGCGTTGCTAAAGTAGCTGAAAAACTCGGTATTCCTGTGCTTTGCGTATCTGGCAGTCTGGGCAAAGGCTATGAAAGCATTTATTCTCACGGCATTAGCGCCGCGACCTCATGTGTTCAGCGTCCCATGAGTCTTGACGAAAGCATGGCAAACGCCCCAGACCTCATTGCCCGAGCCACAGAGCGCATTTGTAAAGCCATTGCCATTGGCATGCAAATCGAAGAGAAATAATAATGGAATTTGTCCAAAGCTAGCAGAATCTGCCCTAACATAGAGTAGAAAACCTGATTTAGCGCCTCCCCCAAAGCCCGTTTTTACGTGCTGAAAAAGATGAAAAGGATGGGTAAAAGAGATACTACTCGTTGCTCAGACAACTTTGGTGAAATTGCTGTAAACAACGAATAAACAACGACTGCCAAACTCGCAAGGCTCACCTTTACGATTATAACGAGCCTCAAAAGGACCAAAACGAGCGAACACCGCCCAGCCGTCTCCCTACTGCCAGAGTTAAATTGAACGGTTTTCCGCAAGCCATTAAAAATATTTATAAAAGCTCTTGACAAAAAAAAGATGAGTATAGTAGCTTGGTGTTGGTCAAAAACTTGGCCGTAAGTAACAACCCTTTATCACTCAAAAAAATTATGAACGCTTCCTTTAATCGCACCTTCGTAGAAAACTCCGTATACGTTTACGGTTTCTATTTCTATTTTAGCAAGACCTGCGGTTTGCGAGGAGCATAGTACATTTTGTATAGTCAGCCCTCACAAAGGCCGCAGGCATCAATCGCCAGCGGCCTTTTTTTTGTTGGCGATATTGAGAATGCCCTCTTAACCACTCTGCAATTAACCAACAAAAGGAAAATCGACATGCATACAGGAAAACAAATCCGCCTTAAACGGCTTATGAACGTCACCAGTGGCAAAACGGTTATTGTTCCCATGGATCACGGGGTTTCAGTAGGCGCTATTTCAGGACTGACCAACTTCCCCAAAACTATCAATGAAATTGTAAGTGGCGGCGCCAACGCCATTTTATGCCACAAGGGTATATTCCAGCGCGGGGCCATTGACACGCCCCGTGACGTGGGTCGCATCCTCCACCTTTCTTCAAGCACCGATTTAAGCGATTCTCCCAACAAAAAAGTCCTCACCGCCACGGTAGAAGACGCCATTCGCCTCGGAGCCGACGCCGTCTCCATGCACGTTAACCTTGGCAACGAACACGAACCCGCCATGCTTAAAGATTTAGGCAAGGTCGCCTCCGCCTGTGACACTTGGGGCATGCCACTGCTTGTAATGGTGTACGCCCGTGGAAAACATGTGCACCAATTTGACCCCGCCACCGTCGCGCATTGCGCCAGAGTCGCCGTTGAACTAGGCGCGGACATTGTGAAAGTTCCCTACACTGGTGACATGGAAAGTTTTTCTCTGGTCGTTGAAAGCGCTTGTGTTCCTGTTGTTATTGCTGGCGGAGAAAAGATGAAAACCATCAGAGATTTTGTGCAAATCGTCCATGATTCCGTCAAAGCAGGAGGCGCAGGGCTCTCTGTGGGTCGTAATATTTTCCAGCACGCCGCCCCTCAACAACTGGTTCAGGTTCTCGGCGATGTCGTCCATAATAACTGTAGTGTCACTGAAGCCATGGCCAAACTTGAAGCTTAGGCCATAAAAGAGAATCCGTCATGAAAACCGTTTGTTATCTCGCTATTCCCTTTGTAAAAGAAGAAGTTACTCTGGCCTTGGAGTCGGGGGTTATGTGCCTTATCGTGCCGGACGAAAGCGTTGAACTGGCCCAAGGCCTTGCCCGTTGTGACATCATCCCCCAAAGCCGAACCGCCGCGGTTACCCTGACTGCCAAAGCCGATGAGGAAAAAGCCCTCAATCTGCTCACAGACGGATTGATTACCATCCTTGAAAAAGGGTGGGAGATAATACCCGTTGAAAATCTTCTGGCCCATGAAGAAAGGCTGTTAAAATCCCATGAACGGTCGCAGATGACTTCTCGCCAGTCCACAACGGATGCTTCGGAACCCACAATAAATCAAAAAAACACGCCAAAAAGTACATCGCACAAGACCCTTCAAAGCGCTTCTAACACAGAAAAAGCCTCACCAAACGGCTCACCAAATGCGTTACCAAATGACGCGTTCAAAGACGCTTCACTCCCATCAGACAAGAGTCTTCAGAGTCAAACAGGACAGCTTGCTTTGGAAGTGCGCACTGCCGAGGAAGCCCAGCTGGCCTCAAAAATTTTGGAACGCGGGGTCAATCTTCTGGTCGTAACAGCCCAAGGGTTGCCCCATATGAGCGCCATTCTTGAAACGGTCAACAACACCGTAGATTCGTTTGCCCTACAGCAAGGCGTTATTACAAGCATCACTCCCGTTGGCATCGGACACAGGGTTTGCGTCGATACGCTCTCGCTTTTAGCAACAGGCCAAGGCATGCTGGTGGGTAATTCCGCTGGTTTCACCTTTTTGGTCAACGCGGAAACCGAACGTAACGAATATGTGGCTTCACGTCCCTTTCGCATAAACGCCGGCGCTGTTCATTCCTATTGCATGATGCCCGCCGATACCACGGCCTATTTAGAGGAACTGCAAGCGGGCCGTGAAGTTCTCATCGTTGACAAAAACGGTAAGACAAGCACAGCTGTCATTGGTCGATGTAAGGTTGAGCGCCGCCCCATGCTTCATATAACCGCCCAAATAGGGGAGCGCCAAGGAAGCGTGTTTTTGCAAAATGCAGAGACCATTCGCTTGGTTCAGCCCGACGGCACTCCGACAAGCGTGGTCAATCTCAGTGTTGGCGACAGCATCCTATGCCATCTTGACACCGCCGGGCGCCACTTTGGCATGAGAATTTCTGAGGACATCGCGGAAGACTAAGCCCACAAGGATTAGATTCCTACCCCGAGGACACTTTTGAGCGAGTCTTAAAAAGCGATTCTTACCACATAATAATACGACTTCTTTCAACCAACAGTTTTTGATTTAACAGACAGAGGATAACTATGCTCCCCGACTCCTTACCTCAAAGTTTGCCCGAACTGCGCGCGCTCATTGATGCCCTTGATAAAAAACTTGTGCGCCTTTTGAATCAACGGGCTCGTGTGAGCCTTGCAGTGGGAGCGCTCAAAAAACAGGACAATCTGCCTGTCTGGCAACCCCAGCGTGAAAAAGAACTTCTGGAGGCCCTCGCCTCATGCGCTGGCGAAGCCCTCCCTCCCGAGCATTTGAAGGCTATTTACAAAGAAATCCTTTCTTCTTCACGAGCCCTGCAACAAGAAGAAACCATTGGTTTTCTTGGGCCTGAAGGAACCTTCTCACACCTCGCCTCAAGGCATATTTTTGGACAAAGCGCAATAGTCACTCCCTTTTCGTCCATAGCCCGCCTGGTCACGGCCTTGCAGGGCGGAAAGTGCGACTACGCCGTTATCCCCATTGAAAATTCTCTCTACGGAACGGTTAGCGAGAGTTTTGACGAACTTCTTCGCCATGATTCAGTCCAAATTGTGGGCGAACACATTGAGCGCATCCAGCTTGCGGCCTTAAGTCTTGATGCTGCCCTTCTTCCCGGGGCATCGAGTCTTCCGAACCTTTCCGCCCCAAGCTCTTCTCAATCTCCCGACAATGACCCCATTACAGTTTTCTCTCATCCTCAGCCCTTAGGCCAATGCGCCAAGTGGCTACAAAAAGCCTTACCCACAGCGCGAGTCATTCCCGTTGAGAGCACCGCCGCCGCTGCCCTCAAAGCCGCCGCCACTCCTCGCTCAATTGCCATTGGGCATGAAAAGATGGGCACCCTCAATAACCTGCCCTTGGAAGTTTTGGCGACCAACATTGAGGACTCGCCCAACAACTGGACCCGTTTTTTTATTCTTCAACTCAACCCGCAAAAACAACTCGCCCCTCGAAAGCCACTCACCCAGCCTGCTAAGGTCTTCTCCGCCCCCGGCGATGGCGAGTGCCTCGGCCAAAGCAATTCGCTCGGGCAGGTTCTGCCCAGCAACAACAAGTCCAGAAGCAACCCGTCGAGCAACAAGAAATCCACCCTTGCTTTTTCCGTGGTGGATACCCCCGGCAGTCTGGCCCATGTATTAACTGTTTTTGCCAAAGCCAAGGCCAACTTAAGTAAGCTGGAATCCCGACCAAGTCAGACGGGCACTTGGAAATATGTTTTTTTCGCTGACCTCAACTGCGACCTTCATTCGTCACAATACCGCCCCATGCTTGATGAACTGGCGGACTATTGCCACGATATTCGTATCCTTGGCGTTTACGAGGCCTCTTTGCAAAAACCCCAAACAGGTCAATAAGGTACTCAGCAACAACCAATTTATTACCCATTATGTAACCAAGAGGTCAGCAATCTCGGAATCGTTTTGCCAAGAGGCAATCCCACAAAAACAACAACGTCATTAGGATTTTACCAGTAAACCAGTAACCAACTTTCTTCGTACAAAGCTCCACAGGAATTCTCCTAGAGCCTTGTACAGCTTTAAAAAGGAAAAGTTCATGTCTACCCCCGTCATTCTTACCGCCCCCCCATCCAAATCCCTTTCCCACAGGGCCATTATCGCCGCTTCCCTGGCCAAGGGAACGTCTCGTCTGTCCGGCCTTTTGGAAAGCGACGATACCAAACGAACCATGGCTATTTTAGAAGAGTGCGGCGCCGTGATTACCCGCCACGACAAAGGTGACTATTCCATTACGGGCATGGAGGGCACCATCGCGCCTCACACCGAACTGGACTGTTTCGTTGGCGAATCCGGCACAACAGGGCGACTCCTCACGGCTGTCCTCGCCGCGGGCAAAGGGCGTTTCTATGTTCATGGCGACGGGCGCATGCATGACCGCCCCATGGGGGAGCTTTTAGACATTCTTACGCAATGCGGATCGCATCTCGAATTTGAACAAAAACAGGGTTTTTTACCCTTTAAGCTAAGCACCAACGGCCTGCGTTGCCCTGCCACGCCTGCCGTGACAAGGGCCCAATCCTCCAACGCCCCTGCAAAGCCTCAAGAACTCGCCCAAGACGGAATTTTTATTCCCGCCAATGAGTCTAGCCAATACTTATCGGGGCTGGCCTTAGCCGCTCCTTTAAGCCAAGAGGGACTGAGTCTTATTTTTGACGGCGCCAACGCTGTTTCTAAATCCTATATCCTTCTGACCCTGCAAACCCTGCTACAGCACAAAATATCCTTTGCCCTCGAAATTCGCCACCCTGCGACAGGTCAATGGATTTCTGCCCAAAACGCCCTCTCCCTTGCGCCTACGGCCTGTGCTTCATCAGACGACTCAGATATATCTGGCTCCCCAAGCTCATCACAAGACAATGCAGACAAGCCCCTTTGTCATCTGGCGACTCTAACAGCCATTAAGCGCTCGCCCTTATGGCAGGAACATATCCGCCTCACTATTCCCCCAAGTCTTTACCACCCTTTAAACACACATATTGAAGGGGACTTTAGCGGTGCCTCCTACCTTTTGGCGGCTGGCGCCCTCGGTCAACATCCCGTCACCGTGCGTGGCCTTAATCCTCATTCCTTGCAAGGCGATTCCGCTATTGTGTCTATTTTGGAGCGTATGGGAGCCTTGGTTGAATGGGGCGAGGAAGACGGCGTTTTTGCTGTCACTGTTTCTCCAGCCCCCCTTCATGGCATCGATATCGATATGGGCGACTGCCCAGACCTCGTTCCCACGGTGGCTATCCTAGCCGCGCGCGCGTCCAGCCCCACCACCATAAGAAATGTAAGCCATCTCACCCTTAAAGAGAGCAACCGTCTCCTTGCTCCGGCTCAAGAACTCGCGAAAATTGGCTGTACCGCAACCATCAGCCCTGACTCTGTCACCTTCTATCCCCTTGCCAAAGTGGTGAACCAAACCCCCATGCTATCAAGTCACGATGATCACCGCATGGCCATGAGTCTTGCCCTCCTCGAACTTGGCGGCGACATCACCCTACACCTTGATAATGAGCGGTGCGTGAGCAAGTCATACCCCGATTTTTGGCAAGACTGGCGCCATTTACGCCCTCACAGCAAACTAGGAAAGAACCATGCCTAAGCCCCAAGATATTTCCATCGCCCTCATCGGCAGTGGCGGACGCATGGGAAGCATGCTCGCCAAAGAGCTTGGCAAGCAAGGATTTACCATTGAATGTCTTGACCTTCTCTCTAATATTTCAAACGGTACATCGAACAGTGCATCAAAAGGTAAAAGCAAAGCGTTAACTGCCTCCGCTACCTCATCCTATGACGAGCGACTGGCAAAGGCCCTAAGCGCAAGTCAGGTTATTTTGCTCTGTGTGCCTGTGGGCGCCTTGGCAAAGCTCATGGAAAAAATCGGCCCGCTTCTTAGCCCCCATCACCTTCTTATGGACATAACCTCGGTCAAATGTCTGCCAATGGAAGTCATGGAAAAAGCCTTTACCGGCTCGGTGGTGGGCGCTCATCCGCTCTTTGGGCCAAAGCCACTCCCCGAGGACAAAAAAACCATTCTTGTGCGTGGTAAAAACGCCTCTCCACAAGACTGTCAGCTTGCAGAATGTATTTTTACAAGCCTGCAATCAACAATTCACTGGGCCACGGCTGAGGAGCATGACAAGGGCGTCGCCATAGCCCAAACCCTCAATTTCACCGTCAGTGCCGCCTTTTTTGCCACCCTCGCCAAAGAAGCCAAAGAGCAAAATATTCAGCAATTTTTAACACCCTCTTTTAAGCGCCACCTTGAAGCCGCCCGCAAACATCTCACCGAAGACACTGCCATGTTTCTTGAATTTAGCGCCATGAACCCTTTTTTTAACGAGGCCATGGCCTCCTACGAAACTACCCTTGCTCGAATATCCGAAGGCTGTCTTCCCGCAGTGGCCCAAGAAGCCCAACAGTGGTATGCAACAAACGAACTGATATAATTACAGTAACAGACGAACCCCCTCACAGGCTGGCTTATTATAGTCTGTTCTCGCCGGAAGGCTGGCTGTATGGGCCCATAAAACTTATTTTCCAACAAGCCTTGAAAAGCTTTTAACCAACGGCGCAACGAATGGGCTCAACGACTGGCTCAAACAAACACCCAACGCCTATGTCCCCCTCCTTAGGGCATATGAAGCCATATGAGGGCATGTTAGCCTATAGTACGACACCTAACCGCATGTAACTGCATGAAACGCTTATAACTGACATTATTGAGGAATATATGAATTCTTTTGGCACTCATTTTCGCTATACCACCTTCGGCGAATCCCATGGC
>CAZYJQ010000042.1:0-13209 GCA_964647835.1 uncultured Desulfovibrio sp.
GCTCTGGTATAGAGGACTTTCCCGCCATTGATGTGGATGGTGTCTACTTTCACTTCAATGAGCGCGGCGTGGAGTTGGACTTTGATAAATTGTGCAACTTTATCGATATGTTGTTGAGAAAAGGTGTTGTTCAAAAACTTTAAGTGTATTGTGGATTTTGTCAAAGTCCCCGCCGTTTAAAAGCGCTTGTGCAGAAAATAATTATAATTGTTCAAAATGTCACAAATCCGACATTTTTATTCTGGGGCATAGTGCATAGTTCATGTGAAAGGTACGTTAACAGTAACCTATTATCGTAAAAATAACGCGCAGCTCATCGGCTGTCGCAACCATGGAGGGCTTTATGGCCGAAAAGAAAATCGCGAAGAACGCAATTTTTGTGATGCTTGATACGCTACCATTCAACTATTTGGGTTGTTATGGTAACACCGTTGTCAAAACTCCTAACCTAGACCGCCTTGCTCGTAACTCGACTATTTTTGAAAACGCCTACAGCGAAGGTCTTCCCACTGTTCCTGTGCGTCGCTGTCTTATGACAGGTCGCTTTACCCTGCCTTATGGCGGTTGGAAGCCCCTTGAACACGACGACACCACCTTGGCCGACGTATTGTGGGGCCGTAAGTGGCAAACCGCCCTTATCTACGATACCCCTCCCATGCGCTTGCCCAAGTTCGGTTATTCCCGCGGGTATGACTATGTTCAGTTCCTTCCCGGTCACGAACTTGACCACACTACCTTCGGCGATGTTCCCTTAGACCCTGCCTTCCGTGCTGAAGATTACACCTCCCCCACCATGCTTTATGATGAGAAGGGTGAGCTTCGCGACGAAGACAGTCAGGCTTTGTTGACCGAAATTGACCTCTTCTTGCGCCAGTTCCAAAAGCGTAAGACCGATGCGGACAGCTATGTCGCCAAAGTGACTTCCGCTGCTGCTCGTTGGGTTACCGACGTTCGCGACAAGACCCGTCCTTTTGTTATGTGGCTTGACTCCTTTGACCCCCACGAGCCTTGGGATCCACCTTCAGTTTGGGCTGGCGAACCTTGCCCCTATGACCCTGACTATGATGGTAACCCCCTCGTGCTGACTCCCTGGACCCCCATTGAAGGCCGCATTACCGAGCGCGAGTGCGAACACGTCCGCGCCCTGTGCATGGAAAAAATTACCGTTACGGACAAATGGGTAGGTGAACTTCTTGATACCCTCGAAAGAGAAGGTCTCATGGACGAAACCCTCATTATTGTTACTTCTGACCACGGTCAGCCCATGGGAAGCGGTGAACATGGTCACGGCATTATGCGTAAGTGTCGCCCCTGGCCTTACGAAGAGCTGGTTCACATTCCTCTCATCGTTCACATGCCCGGCACAGCGCCTAACCAGCGTATTAAGGCTTTTGTTCAAAACGCTGACGTTATGCCTACCATTTTGGACGCCATCGGCCTTCTCGATTCAGACGAACACCCAGACTCCGGTCATGGTTTCCCTGTTTACGACTGGTCCGACATGCACGGCGAGAGCTTGCTCCCACTGATGCGCGGTGAGAAAGAGTCCATTCGTGACCACGCCATTGCGGGTTACTATGGTAAGTCCTGGTCCATTATCACCGAAGACTACAGCTATGTTCACTGGATTGCCAATGACTACGCTGACTCTATGTTTACCAAAGGTGAAATCAGCGACAACGAAGAAATGTGGAGCTGCACCGCTGGCGCTAAAGTTATCGTGCCTGAGCGCGACGAACTCTATTGCCGCAAGACAGACCCCTTCCAGTTGACAAACATCATTGAGAAGAATCCTGCTGTAGCAGAAGAAATGCTGCAAAAACTGAAGCTTCGCATTGGTGAGTTGCGCACACTGTAATTGACAGGCCTTGACGCTGCAAGGGAAACCGCTTGTACAGAGCTCATTCCCTGTGAACGCGCTGGCCGGACTCGCTAAAACGCAGGTTAACCGCGTGAACCGAGCATAATAAACCCCATTTGGCCTGAAGATCGGATAATACTGGTCTTCGGGCCAAATGCTTTGGTGGATAAAAGAATGAAAACATTTATTCCGCAAATTCGTATTATAAGCGTTGACCATGATAGAACCGTAACCGCCATGCAGCGCTTGCGTAAAAGCATGGATAGGCATAGCTTGCAAAATTATCCCATTCGGGAGGTTTTTTGTCACCTTGAGGCCGGGAGATGTGGCATTCCAGCGGGCATCGTCGCCATTGAGGTAGAAGGGCTTATTGTCTGGCGTGGCAAAGAACTTACTGAGAAATTAGCGGATGATTTTAGCACAGGACTGCCTGTATTCTTGGAAAAATATAAGCAGGACATGGGCTTTTCCTAGGGAGCCTCAAGAAGCTATTTTCTTTCTGGCCTGTTTATAGTAGGTTTATCTGCAGTTAGCCGTCCGCGTTCTCAATGTTGCTCTATCCGCCTTTTGAAAGGCGAACAGGTCAAAGGAAATAATCTTGTCAATCTCACTGTCCTCTCTTTATTTTAGTCGGGCTGTTTCTTGGCGCTCTGCCTTGGGACTGGTTGTTATTCTTTTTTGGCTGGTAGGGGGACAAGGAAATAGCGCGCTGGCAAATAACGGCGTGACGACAGAAGTTCCCGCGCAGACTGTCGGCCCGGAAGTGCCAGACGCCGACGCCGCGATTCTTAAAAAACAGCTTAGTGACCTTCAAATAGCTATTAATACCGTAACGGCGACCATTGAAGAAATCTCTTTTTTTTCAGCGGAATCGCAAGAACAGTTTAAAGAGTGGTCCAAAGAATTTAATGGGCTGACGACCCTGTATCAGCTGAGTCGTTCAAACCCGCAACAGGTTGATGATGTCACCATCCAGATGACGGTGCTCACCAACAGTTTGACCCAAACCGCCCTGAAACTGCAAAAGTATCAGGAAACCGTTGAGCTGGAGCGCGAACATTTTAAGATTTTGCAACAAAAGCTCAAAGAACAACTCCAGCAAAAAACTGCCGAAAGTTGCGCGGAAGACATCAATTTATTGCGTGCTAAGGTGAAAGAGCTCGCTGCCATTGATAAAAAACTGCAAACCCTTGGCGCGAATCTTACAGCCCAGCTCAAGCCTGTAAAAGAGCTTTCTGAACAGGTACTTGCCGCGACTAAAGAGATTCAGGAACAATTACCTTCATTATGGCGGAAATTTTATTTGACGCATAATCAGGCCTTGTTCAGCCCCAAAGCGTATGCCGAGGTTCCGCAACAGATGGAGAACTGGTGGGATAGCCTTGAGGCCACCAGCAAGAGCATTATCCAGCAGCCGTATATGCTATTAAGCATGGGGTTGAAGTGTTTCTATGTTTTTTCGCCCTTGGCTTTTCTTTTACTCTTTATCGAAAGGCGGCGGGTAAAAAGCTCACGCCCCTATCCCATCCAATTACGCCGAATTTATAGAATATCGTTGCCTCTTCTTGCTTTAGCGGCGGCTTGTTATTATGCCTCTTGGCGAGGCAGTGTCGATTTCTTCCTGCCCCTTGCTCTGGTAGGGCACTGTTTTTGGCTGTGGGGCTTTGTTTCTTTGGCTTGGGGCTTGCGCGGGCTGTATAACCAGCGCTATGTCCAAATCGCGCCCTTCATTCAATTGCTTATTCCCTGTTTCATTGGGATTGTTCTGCTATTCCTCGCCTTGCCAGTGACAGTTCTCAGCCTGTTATGGCTCTTTTTGATGGTGGGGAACCTTTTTTGGGCGCAACAATCCCGAAAAAAGAAGACCATGCCGCCCTTTGAGAGGGTATGCCTCAAAATGGCTATGTATGTGTACCTTGTTTCTTTGGTGGGCACGACCATTGGCTGGATTAACCTTTGTATAGCCGGCGTTGTTCTTTTCACGGGTATTGTGGTTAACTTGCAACTGGCCATTGGGCTGACCAAGGTCGTGTCTACGGAAGCCACCGAGAACGCCTCGGACTTAAGCAGACCCGGCAATTTAAAGGCGCTCATTCATGCCATTCGCATGGCCCTTGGCACGCCATTAAGCTGGTTGGTGGCCTGTCTTGCCCTTATTCCGTGGTTTACGGTTCTTCCCGGCACAGCTTTTATTTTTCGCGGTGTTGTCGAAACCAAGGTAATCATCGGTTCCTTGTCCATAAGCTTTGCCCGCATCTTTTTTATCTTATTCATTTTCTATATGACCCACGCCGCCATCATTGTTGGACGCTCTTTTGTAGCGGGTATTACCGTCAGAGCCAAACCGCTGGAGCGAGGGCTGGTGGCGCCTTTGCAAACGGCTCTTACCTATACGGCGTGGTGCGTATTTGGCCTTCTCACCCTGAACGCTCTGGGCCTTAACCTCATGAGCATCGCCGTTATCGCCGGGGGGCTTAGCGTCGGCCTTGGTTTTGGGTTGCAGACCATCTTTAATAACTTTATTAGCGGGATTCTTCTTATTTTCGGACGTTCCCTTTTGGAAGGGGACGTTATTCAGCTGGGCGAAACATGGGGAACCGTGAAGAAGATTACCGTTCGATCAACCATGGTGGAGACCTTTGACAACGCCATGATTTTTGTGCCCAACTCCGAGCTTATCTCTCAGCGGCTGACCAACTGGACGAATAATAACCGAACCATCAGGCGCGATATTCCCTTGCGGGTCGCCTATGGTAGCAAAATGGAAGAGGTGGAGTGCATTTTAATGGAAGTCGCCGAGGCGAATAAACATGTTTTGTATTTTCCCCAACCTCGGGTGTTTTTACAAAACTTTTCACCCACGGCCATTGAAGTAACCCTGCGGGTCTGGATTGACGACCTTGATAATATGGTGAGTACGCCTTCAGAACTTCGCTTTGCAATCGAACGCGAATTTGCCGAGGCGGGCATCGAAATCCCTGTCGTGCCCGTGGGTGTTGAAAGCGGCGCTCAGATAAACACAACAGCAACGGCGCCGTAGCACTGCGCCGTAGAAAGGGAAGAGAGTATTACTGAGGGGCTTGGCCCCTCAGGCACCCCACCAAGGGCATCATACCCTTGGAGCTCCGTTGGAACTTCGTGTTGAAAGGTTTTTTCCCTTTATAACTTTAGCCAATCTCTCTTTCAGTCCTTCCTTCAAAATCCTTCGAGGATGCAAGGAAATCATTTCCTTGTCAGGGGTTGGAGGACAGTGACCCCAAAAGCATTAACTCATTTAAAATTTTTTAAAATTCTAAAAACGAGAGCCCCGAAATAATCAGGGCTCTTGTTTTTGAGTGGAATAATTATTTTTATTCTTCTTCAGGTTCATCCTCATAACCTGTAATCATACCGATAATATAGGCCATGGGGGTTGGCCCCGTGGTGGTCATATAAACGTGACCTACTATAAAAGCGATAAGGGCGAAAGCGCCCAGGGTATGCGCTATGGAGATTACCGTCAGAGATAAGAAGGGTGATAAGCCAAAATCAGGCCACTGGTTATAGAAATAATACAACAGCCCCGTGCCAATCTGAAAAGGGAGCAAAAGGCTTAAAATAGAAAGATAGGCAAGGCGTTGCAGGGGGTTGTGCTTGCTTTCGAGGGTCTTTTTGGCTGGATGAGGTTCGCCTTTGAGAATGCCAATAAGGTAATACCGCAGAATAAGCCCGACGTTTTTAAGGGTGGGCAGATATTGCTTCCATTGGCCTGTGATGGCGAGCCAAAACAGAATAAAAACATAGAGCCCGCCCCAGGTAAAGGCAGTGGCGTTATGAATCCAAACGGCTTGCTCAAAGCCAAACAGGGAGTAAGTTCCATGAATCTCAAAGCCTGTTACCAGCATGCAAAGGATGAGCAGGGATTGAAACCAGTGCCAGAAACGTTCAAAGCGTGTGTAAAAATAAATACG
Source organism: uncultured Desulfovibrio sp. (assembly GCA_964647835.1). GTDB lineage: Bacteria > Desulfobacterota > Desulfovibrionia > Desulfovibrionales > Desulfovibrionaceae > Frigididesulfovibrio. Next base: position 5,812 of record CAZYJQ010000042.1, read on the forward strand.
GGCCATTTTAGTTCCCCCTGTCTTTTTTGCGCGATGCCGACATGCGCATTGCGCCATGAACGCCCACGCCGCCAAGGGTTCCAAACACCATGAGCCAGCCAAGACTGTCCACAAGGAAGTTATGGTCTCGCCCTGGAATCCATACGCCTTCTACACCCGCAAGACGGCTATCCCGGCTATGGCAGGAGTCGCAGCTAACGGAATTTTCCTTGGGGGCGACCATATGCGTGGTGGGGTAATAGTATACCGTATCTACAAAGACAAATTCGCCGCTAAAGGGCAGTCCAAGGGAGTCTTGCCCGGTTTGCAAGGCTTTGGCCCATTCAAAGTTTTTCCAAAAGGCCGTGTCGTCTTGCCCAAATAAGTGGGGGACAAGGAAGGTTTTATTAACGGGGTCAAAGGGTTGTTTACCCGTATGCGCTTTGAAGGGCATGATGCGTGAGTTGGGGTCGGAGGCGTCGCCCACAATGCGGGTAATTTCAACGGGGTTGGTGGTGTCAACTGTGTCTGTTAACAAAAGGTGTTCCATACTCCCAGAGTACCAATGGTACACAGGTTGAACATCTTTTTCCCACACAAAATCGCCTTTTTTACTGTCATAAATGGTCATGCCGTGGTCGCCTTTTTCAACATAGCCCTTGCCGTCTTTCAGCTTGCCAGCGGTGGACCAGTCCCAGGACATTTTGGTCGGCAATTCTCTGGCGAATGAAGGAATATGGCAAGCCTGACAGCTTACTTTGTCGGTGTGGTCATTGGCCTTATGCCCTGCTTGGTGGGGGGTGGCCGTATGACAGGATTCGCATACGATACGCGGGGCACGGTCGTCAGTTGTCAATTCTGTTCGCTCGGTAAAGGCAGGGGTAAAGTAGGATCGACCTGCAATTTGGTGTTCTTCGGTAGTATGGCAACGCTGGCAGGTAAAGTTACCGCCATCGGCGCTAAGGTGTACATCTAGCTCGCGTGTGGCCGAGCGTAAGGAAGAGTCAAGGTCGCCGTGTTTAACCGCGTCGCCGCCTCCGCCTTCGAAGTGACAAGCGCCGCAGTTATCCCGTGTGGGTCTGCCGATATACGAGGTAATAAGCCTATAGTCTGGCGCGTTAAACTCGTTGCCTTCAAAGACTACGGTTTTTTGCGAGGGATAGCCCGAGGCTGTGGGGAATTTCTTATAGGTGCCCGTGCGGTCGTGGCACACCATACAGTCAACCCGCTCTTCGCTGGTGAAGTCAAAATTCTGGTCTTTCCAGCCATAGCCGATGTGACAGGACGTGCAGCGAGGTTCGTTAGTAGGGATGGCAATGCAGAAGTTGTTAAAGGAAATTCCGCCCTTGCCATGTTTTTTTTCTGGGTCTTCAGGATGAATCCAGGTCCAGTGGATAGTTTTATGAATCTGTTTAGACGCTTCTGTATGACAGCTTAAACAGGCTTGAGTGACTTCGCTGGGGTCTTTAAAGTCTTGTTGCAAGGCCGCGTGCCTTGCGTGTTGCGTTGTAGATGGGATTTCCGCGTACCCTAAGTTTGCGGAAAGAAAAAAGACGAAAAGGGCCAGTGAGCATAGCCAGAGGGGCAAAACAAAAGACTTTCCCCTACTGTTACCAGAGAAATTGGCCATACATCCCTCCATAAAAAATGAAGAAGGTGAAAAGAACCAAGGTTACCTAGGGGACAAAGACTATAATACCATACTAATTCAGTATAGAATAACGGGCATCGTTTGTCCATAAGAATAGCTTTTAGAGTATTCTCTTCGTGATGATGTCCTGAAAAGTGAAGTGGTGATGGGGTTTTCAAGAAAATACCCGCCATTTGCCTGACTTTATTTCCTCATATGATGGTGATACAAAGAGGCATGAAGCACCTCTTTGCAAACCTGCTTTCACAGTGGAATGGGCAAAATCGAGTTCATCCACCTGTTTTTTGGCGCTCTCTGGGCGGGCGCTTGGCCTTGTGGAGTGGTGTTCTTTTGGCGGTACTCATCCTTTCATGGGTTATTCTTTGCCCTCGCCCTCCCTTGCTTGAAGGGGTTCCTTTTTCCACCGTTGTCTTTGATAGACATCAAAGCCTGATGCGTCTCAGTCTTGCCCAAGATGAGCGTTATAGGGTCTATACCCCCTTAAATACTATTTCGCCTGAGCTGATAGAAATGACCCTCTTGTATGAGGACCAGTACTTTTTCGCTCACCCCGGGGTAAACCCTTTCGCTCTTTTACGGGCGGCATGGGGCACCTATGTGCGGGGTGACAGACGGCTTGGGGCTTCGACCATAACCATGCAGTTGGCTCGCTTGCGTTTGGGTCTTGATACCAGCGGAGTGAGGGGAAAGCTCTATCAAATGGAACGGGCATTGGCCTATGAGCGGCATTACAGCAAAAGGGAAATCTTAGAGGCCTATTTTAATATTGCTCCTTATGGTGGGAATATCGAAGGTTGCGCGGCGGCCTCGCACATTTATTATCATAAAAAACCCGCTGAATTGAACCTTGCCGAGGTGGCGTCTTTGGTAAGTGTTCCCCAAAACCCCAGCAGAAGAAATCCCCTCGCTTTGCGGCGTTTATTAGATTCTGGAGAACGTGACAAGGCCCTTGAAGAAGCCCAAGAGCGGCTTTTCTCCCTGTGGGTCGAAAAGCATCCCGAAGATAAACATGCTTCTTTTCTAGGAAGCATGCGTTTGGAACCCCATGGGCCTGAAAAACTTCCGTTCATAGCGCCTCATGTAAGCACTGAGGCGGTCTTGCGCTTTGGCGGCCCCGAACCTGTGCAGACCACCATAGATTTTCGGTTGCAAAGGCAGGTTGAACGGCATGTGTCGCGCATGGTTGAAAGACAAAAAGAAAAGGGAATTCATAACGCGAGCGCCCTATTGGTTCACTGGCCCAGCAGAGAAATACGGGCCTTGGTCGGTTCTGCGGACTTTCATAATAAGGCCATAGAAGGGCAAGTGGACGGCACAAGGGCAAAGCGTTCACCCGGTTCTACCTTAAAGCCTTTTATCTACGCCCTTGCCCTTGAGCAAGGTATTATTCACCCCAAAACCGTATTGTATGACACACCCAAAAGCTTTGGTTCTTATGACCCGGAAAACGCCGATCAGGTGTTTAAAGGCCCCTTAAGCGCCGAAGAAGCCTTGCGCCAAAGTCGCAATATTCCTGCCATTTCCCTTGCCAACCAGCTAGGAGAGCCAGACCTGTATGACTTCTTACAGGCCGCTCAGGTTGATTTGCCCTTTGAGAAAGACCATTACGGCCTTGCCCTTGTTCTGGGCGGGGGCGACCTTACCATGCGAGAACTTGCTGCCCTTTATGCCGTGATGCCCAATAAAGGAGTTTATTCGCCTCTTATCTTATTCGAGCAGGAGAAAATGAGTCTTTTAATGGCCCCAACTGCTACGGGAGAAGTGGAAACTCTTCAGGCGGGAGAGGGACGAGCCCAAGGTGAGAATGTTGGCAAGGGCGTGTTGGATGCTCAAGGGCGAAGAGGGGAAAAACAGCTTCTGAGCGGAGAGGCCGCGCTGGTTACCTTGTCCATGATGCGCGCGGCTCCTTTTACTCAGCCCGGTCATGTTTCCGCCATGGTCAGGCGCGCTCCCATGTATTGGAAAACAGGCACGTCCAATGGCTACCATGACGCTTGGACAGCCGGTGTTTTCGGGCCCTATGTCCTCATTATCTGGGTTGGTAATTTTGACAATACCCCCAATAATAATTTTTTGGGCATTTCAGCTGCCGCGCCTCTTTTTTGGGAAGTCGCCGATTCGCTGTATAATATGGAGCGCTTTGGTGATGAACCCATGCGAGATTTTGGAAAGCTCAATATAAAACTGGTTCCTGTGTGCCGTGGAACGGGTGATATTAAGACTACTTTATGTCCAGACACCATACAAAGCTACTTTATCCCCGGTGTTTCCCCCATCGCCGATTCGGGTGTGTACAGAGAGATTTTAATCGATAAGGCAACGGGGAGACGCGCATGTCTTCATATCCCCGGGCAGACCGAAAAGGTTGTTTGGGAGTTTTGGCCCACCCAGCTCCAACGGGTCTTTCAACAAGCCGGCATCATAAAGCCCGCGCCGCCTCCTTTTTTGGCGGGGTGCGACTTTGATGAAAGCCCTTGGGGAACACCGCCCGAAATCCTTTCACCAAAAAGAGGCGTTGTCTACCACCGGAGCCTTAACCGCCCGGAACAAACCGTCGTTATTCTGCAAGCTTCGGGCGAAGGGGACGTGACGGAGTTTTTCTGGTTCGGCGGGGGGGGGTTGATAGGGCGGACAAACCCCGGGATGGAGCTTGTTTGGACACCTCCGGCAGGGTTTTCCACCGTCAGGGTCGTTGATAACTTTGGTCGCTCCAGCAGCCGTGTCATTGAGGTTCAGCTGACGGAGTAAAGAGATTTTTGGGAAAGAGGGGAAGGTCTCTGTTTATTTGAGGAGCCTTGCCTCTCAAACTCCCCACAGGGGCCATGATGGCCCTTGACCCACGATGATAGCGTTGGGTTTTGTGAGATGGCTTTGTTCCAGAAGAGAAGAATCAGCCGTTTATGAAAGTATCCTCATAAACGGCTGATTCTTATTGGGTGTTCAAAGGAGTTATGCCCTTTGCAGGGATTGTGATGGACTCACGTCTCTTACTGAGACTGCCTTTTACTTAATGCTTCTTATCGTAAAACGCTGGCGGCTTTGAGGGCTAAGTCATACACATAGGTTGGCAATACGCCGAGCAAGAGTGCCAAAGCGCTTAAGGTCAAGGCGCCAACGTTAGCCAGCAGAGAGGAATCTTGGGTTTCTGTTGGTGCTCTCTCTTCGGTGTAGGCGTGGCGCACGAGGTTAAGGTAGTACCAGATGGCGATGGCGCTGTTCACAACCAGGGCAATAACCAGCCAGTTATACCCATGATTCCAAGCGGAGAAGATCAAAAAGAGTTTTCCGGCGAAGCCGATGGTCGGCGGCAGGCCAACGAGTGAGAAGGCACCCACGGCAAGGGAGAACGCAAGGATGGGGGAGCGACGGTAAAGGCCGTTTAGGTCGTTCAAAGTCAGGTTACGCCCGTCGGTGGCGATACGGCTGATAACCCAGAAGCACAAAAGGTTCATAATGATATAGGCAAGGGCGTAAAAACTGGCGGCGGCAATACCTTGAGCCGTGCCTACAATAATCCCCACCATAATATAGCCCGCGTGCGCCACGGAGGAGAAACCAAGGAGACGCTTGAGGTCTTTTTGGGCCAAGGCGCAAAGGTTGCCGTAGGTCATGGAAATGAAAGCCATGGCGGCGAGGGCGTTGGTTATTTCAAGGCCGGGGGTGAGGAAGAGGCTCAGACGAATAAGAATAACGATACCGCCAAGCTTGGGCAGGGTGGCGACGTATGCCGCTGTTTCGTTTCTCGCGCCTTGGTAAACGTCTGGGCACCAGAAGTGGAAGGGGAAAAGTGCCAGCTTATAAAAAATACCGCACAAGAAAAGGGCAAGGCCAAGAACCGCTTCGGGGTTGGTGACAAAGCTCCAATCCATTGTGGCAAGTTCCGCGATATAGGTGGTGTGCTGGGTGGCGATAATGTGCGAAAGCCCATAGAGGCTCAGGGCTGTGGCGGCGGCGCCGTAGAGAAGATATTTGGCTCCTGCTTCAGCGCTTCGGCGGCTGGTGGCCCGTAAGGGGATAAGGATGCACAAGCTATAGGAAGATAATTCCAAGGCCAAAAAGAGCACCACAAGCTCAGTGGCGGAGGCCAGCAACATGAGGCCCCAAGCGGAAAAGGCCATAAAGAGAAAATAGTCGTTTTCAACCTCACGGTCGAGACTGACGGAGTTGATCTCGTTGAGGGTCACGAAAAGAAAACCAGCGGCCACAGCCATTTTAAAGAATTGGGAAACAAGGTCGATTTCATAGCTTCCGCTAAAAAGACTTGTTTGGGGCAGGCTGAGGGTGGACAGGGTAATAGCCAAAAGGACAGCCGCCGCAACGGGAAGCCATCTATGAACCAGCAACATTTTACTGGTGGCGGCTTTGTGGCCCAAAGCACTGGCAATGAAGAGGAAAAGGATGATGAGAAAGAGCGCCCCTTCGGGAGCCATCAGGATGAAAATATTACTCACTGACATTTCCTCCATTTTCAATAGGCGAAACAGGCGGTTGCTCTACCCCTTCCAAGGCAGAAGGCACGGATGGGGAGGATGTATCTGTTTGATAAAGAACATTGCGCTCGCTGTGATGGTTGAGCAATTCTTGGGCTGTGGGGGTGACGAGCTTCAAAAAGGGGCCGGGGGCAAGACCAATGACAAGCACCATGATGGCGGGGAGAATGAGATAAGTCCATTCTCGCCTGTTCAGGTCGTTCCAGGTCGTGGCAGAAGAAGGTTGGCCCCAAGCCATTTTGAGGCTGACGCGGAACATGTAGGCCGCGCTTAACAAGGCACCGGGCACGATGAGCGCGCCAATATAAACGTTGGTGCGGAAGGCCGAAGCGAAAACGAGAACTTCGCCCACGAAGCCGTTGGTGCCGGGGAAGCCGAAGGAGGCCAACCCGTAAAGACCCCAGAAGAACATAAAGGCGGGCAGATATTTACCTAGGCCCAGGTTGTCTTCAATGGCTCTGCTGTGGCTTCGTTCATAGAGCGCCCCAATCATCATAAAGAGCGCGCCTGTGATAATGCCGTGGTTAAGCATTTGGAGTAGCGCTCCTTGGATACCTTGAATTTCAAAAAGGAAAATACCCAAGGTGACAAAACCCATGTGGGCTACGGATGAATAGGCGATAAGTTTTTTAATGTCGTTTTGCCCAAGGGCCACGGCGCCGCCGTAGAGAATGGAGATAATGGAAAGAGCAATCATGAGAGGCGCGAAATAGGTACTTGCCAAGGGAGTGAGGGCAAGGCAAAAGCGCAGAAACCCGTAGGTGCCCATTTTGAGCAAAATAGCCGCCAGCAAAACACTCCCTGCGGCAGGGGCTTGAACGTGGGCGGCGGGGAGCCAGGTGTGGAAGGGGAACATGGGTACTTTAATGGCAAAGGCGAGAGCCATGGCCAAAAACGCCCAGAACTGGAAGGAAAAGGCGAAGTTTTGCTGCATGAGCTGGGTAATATCAAAGGTGCCGCCCGTAATACGAAAGGCGATAATGGCGACGAGGAGGAGGGTTGACCCAGCCAAGGTATAAATAAAGAATTTGATGGAGGCGTATTTGCGTTGATCCCCGCCCCAAACAGCGATGAGCAGGTACATGGGGATAAGCATAGCTTCCCAGAAAATATAGAAAAGCACAAAGTCGAGGGCCGTGAAAATACCAATACAGGCCGCTGTCATCATGAGCAGACAGATATGGAATTCTTTGATGCGCTTATCAATGTAGCTCCATGAGCACAAAACGCAGACAGGCAGGGTGAAAATACTCAGCCAGACCATGAGGATGCTGATAC
>CAZYJQ010000043.1:0-13095 GCA_964647835.1 uncultured Desulfovibrio sp.
AAAACGCGTCCCATGCCTCCCTTTTTACCGGTCGAGAAGACATGCTCCTGCCTAGTCTTTTGATGGATGGCAAAGGCTGTATGACAGCTGCCGCTGCCGTATTTCCTGAAATTATGGTCACCATATGGAATCACTTCAAAAACAATGAAATCGAAAAAGCAAAAAAACTCCAGCGTCTCATATTAGAGCCTATTCGCCTTATGTTTTCCGTCCCTCTTCCTGCAGGCTTTAAGCTGGGATTGGAGATCAGAGGCTTCGCCATGGGCCCCACACGCCTCCCCATGGCGGGCGAAGATACTGCCTCCCTGATTCAGGTAAAACCTCTCCTCAAAGACCTTTTGGGGGAAATTCTCGCCCAATGCGGAGCAAAGCTCCTCGTCTCTCCTTAACCCCACACACGCTCTAGCGAGGAGCGTTACGCAAAAGGCCCCCGGCTTTACCGGGGGCTTCCTTTAGGACTTTAGTCAGTTGAAAGAACGACATGAACAGCTCCCCCTATAGTCAGGAAAATAATTTTCTGCCGCTAACGCATAAAGTGGTAGAACTCAATGAGGCGAGTCAGAAGGGGAAATGTAATCTGCTGAAAAAGAAGAGACTTGTGAGAATAGGGATACATAGGACTGGATAGTTGAAAACTAGCCTGAAAGGTAGGGAGGCTGCGCAATCTCGATGAGGTGTAGTTCAAGGAGCTTAGCCATGAGTTCTGCCAAAGGCAGCCCCACAACCCCTGTCCACGACCCTTCGATACCGCTAATTAACGCCGCTCCTCGCTCTTGTACGGCGTAGGCTCCCGCCTTATCCAAACCCTCGCCAGTGGCGGCGTAGGCCTGGAGGACGGCTTCGGCGTTGTGAGCGAAGCGCACCTTTGAAGCCACTGAAAAAGACTCTTCTTTGCCATCAAAAAACAAGCAACAGGCTGTGATGACCGTATGTTGCTTGTTATTGAGCATTCGTAAAAAAGAAAGGGCTTCGGCGGTGTTGGCGGGTTTCCCCAAAATGATGCCGTCTAGGGTGACGACCGTATCGGCGCTTATGACGAGACAGCCTGCGACGTCAGCCTTGGTTAAGGAACGGACCTTACTCGCAATGGAAGGGCTACTGAGAAAAGCCGCGCCCTTGCTATGGGCAGAACGGCAAGCAAAAAGAGCAGGAAGTTCTCCCTTGTCGGGCCTTGGTTCTGCGCTTTCTGGAGCGGGCACGACAAAGAAGGGGATACCTGTACTGCCCAGCAATTCACGGCGCCTCGGCGAGGCGGAGGCCAGCACACAGGGTTTACAAGAAGAAAAAATAACTAGCCTTCGAGCTTTTCATTGATGGCAAGTTCGCTTTGAAGGAGCTTCTCGGCGATTTGTCTACTATCTACCTGATAGGTACCGCTGGCAACCTGCTCTTTAAGAGCGGCTATCTTATTCTGGCGAATTTCCGGCGCGTTGGTCGCTGCGGTGTAAGCCTCGGTAAACAGACGAGCCTGAGGAGAGACGCTCACACGGTCCCCAGTGGATTGAGCTTGAGCAGCCTGTTGTTGGGCAGCCGAGCGATCCTGATTTTGCTTTTGTACCTGTTGGGTGTAAGGATCAACAAGTTTTTGCATTGATGATTTAATTTCCATGTGTGTCTCCAGTGTCTTAAAGCCAAGACAAGAAAAGCGCAGAGTCTCGAGTGTATACTCGCTTTAAAGCATTGTAGCATTAACTGTTTCCAAGGTCACGTTCCAAAGGGTCAGCATAAATTCGTCTTTGGCAGAGCCTGTGAGCTCTTCACGTCCACCTTCGGGCTTACGGCTAAAAACGCGGTAGTCCAAACTTCCCGGCGGATAGTGAAACTCAATGAGATGGCCTAACTGTGTTTCGAGTTTTTGACGAACTTCTTCAACAATGGGGTTTTCGCTTCCAGAAACAATTAAATTCTCTACAATCTCCTGCGTTATACGCTCTACCATAGCTTTTCGGCGGAAAGAAGCCGCGTCTTCCGGGGGCATCTGGCGACCTATGAGATTCTCATAACGCGCAAGACGCCTCGCGGAAACCAACTGTTTTCCGTAGTGTGCTAACATATTTTTCGTATAGAACGTTGTCATACCATATTTCCCGTATCTTCTCATTCGGTTGGGTAGGAAAATACTTTAGGGTAAAGACCGTTATTTTTTTATTTTTCACAGGTCAGCGATATTGCAAGAGAATATTTGCCTTTCAGTTGCCTTTTCCCTTCCCCTGGCATAGTATGTTTTACTATTATCTCAATACAGAACACTCCTAACCCCCCAAAACAGCGCCATGAAAATCGAATCTACGCCCCTGCAAGGACTTATGAGCTTTACCCCAAAACGTCACCAAGACGCGCGCGGTTTTTTCATGGAAACATGGCGCGATGAATGGTTGCACCTCCTTGGCACCAAACACCCCTTTGTACAAGAAAACCATGCCCGCTCGGAAGAGGTGGGCGTATTGCGTGGCCTGCACTTCCAGGCGCCGCCCTTTGCCCAAGGTAAACTTATCTGGGTTACCCATGGCTCGATTCTTGATGTGGCGGTAGATATACGCAAAAGCTCAAAAACATACGGGCAGTGGTACAGCGTGCTATTAAGCGCGGAAAACGCCACACGCCTCTTTCTGCCGCGAGGCTTTGCCCACGGTTACATTACCCTAGAAAAAGCATGCGAAGTTCAGTACAAGGTCGATGCCTATTATAGCCCCGAACACGAAGGCGGTTTACTCTGGAACGACCCAACCCTTGACATCCTCTGGGGCAATCCCTCACCCATTCTTTCCCCCAAGGATACTGAACTTTCTGCCTTTACATATTTCGACTCTCCGTTTGCGTAAAAACAGGGTCTAAAAATCTTTTTTTCTTTTCTTAACTAAGCAATGTTTTCAACAGCTTAGAGATTGTGAAACTTGTATCAATCGGCCCAAGAACAAGGCTTTGCGGTAATAAATTCTTGCCCCATCTTTGTTTTTTGGCTAATGTACAGGAAGCTTGATAAATTATTTAGATATCTCGCACCGCGAGGTAAGCTATTCGGTTAAACCGTTTAACAGCTGTGAGGCAAAAGGGTATGGAGGAGAACAAAAGCTGTACAAAAGGGCAAAACGCGCGCTCGAACTGTAGATGCGGCGCGGGTCCTTTTTTATTAGGCCTTGTCGTCGCGTTGGCCTTTGGGTGGTGGGTATTCCCCGATGTAATGTTCAGCGAACAACCCCAGCCCATTTTGTTTAAACACTCAATACACGTTGAAAAAAACGAGCTGGATTGTGCCAAATGTCACTTCCTCAGAGATGACGGTTCATTCTCCGGCACGCCAAACATTGACACCTGTGTGGAATGTCACGACGGCGTCATCAACACCAAAAAACCAGGCTCCGGCGCAACGGCAGAAGAAAAAGCCCTCTATAAGTCTGAAGAAAAGCTGGTTACGGAATATATCGCCACGGGCACTCCAATCCAGTGGCAAGTAAGCCAGTACCAGCCTGACAACGTTTTTTTCAGTCACGCCGCTCACTTTAACGGTTGCTACAACTGTCACCTTACCATGAAGGGTAAATTTGATCTTGGCACGCCAGACACACCCAATAAGTTGTGTGGGCAGTGCCACGTTTCTTATAAAGAGCGTGACGCCATGACCGGCGTTGACCGCAATATTATGACTGGCTACTCCAAAACCACCATGAAAATGTGGGAATGTGAGAGTTGTCACGCCCATCCCGGGCACTACGAAAACGATGGCAAGGGTCGCACCTCTGCGAACAACGCCTGCTTTACCTGCCATAAATAAGGAGTGCAAAAATGGGATTTGACAGAAGAGCATTCTTAAAGTTTCTTGGCGGAGCTACTGCAGGTGTCACGCTTACACCTGTGCCATGGAAGCTCCTTGATGACGTGAGTATCTGGACCCAAAGCTGGTCATGGATTCCTCGCAATATCCCCGGCCCCACTTCCTATGTGGAAACAATCAGTAAACTGTGCCCCAGCGGAACGCCCGTTAAGGTGCGCCTCGCTGGAACGAGAGCCATTCAGACCATGCCCGTTCAAGATCATCCTTTAGGTGGCGGGCTCACCCCCATCGCCGCGGCTGAAGTGCAAATGCTCAACAGCCCAGCACGGGTGAGGTTCCCCTTAAAACGGACTGGCGACGGCACTTATGTTGAGACCACCTGGGAAGAAATTAAAGCAGTTATTATCGATACGCTGAAAAAGAACGGCCCTAATACCGCTGTTATTTCTGGCGACGAAAACGGTAGTACCAACGAAGTAATCAGCGCCTTTTTGAATAAACTGGGTTCCTCGAACTTCTTCATCATGCCCTCCGAAGGGCAAACCGCCTCTCAGGCTTTACACGCCATGGGGCTTCAAGGCCGCTTGGGCTACGACATTAAAAATAGCGATTGCGTTCTGGCTATCGGTGCCAACATCTTAGAAAGCTTCGGCCCCGTTGTTGCCAACCGCCGCACTTTTTTTGACAAAGCCGAGCGAGCCGCCCTTGTTGTGGCAAGCCCCATCAGAACCAACACAGCCGCCGTCGCCGACAGCTGGCTGCCCATCAAACCCGGTAGCGAAGGTGCCTTTGCTTTGGGTCTCGCCGCGGAGCTTATCCGCCGCAACCACAACGCCCCGGCTAACGACTTTAGAGCCTTTAGCCAGCTTTGCGCCGGTCTTTCCCTTGAAAAAACAGCCGAGTTAACTGGTGTTTCCGCCGAACAAATCAGCGCTCTCGCGGACTCCTTGACCAAGGCCTCAAATCCCCTCGTCATTGTTGGTTCAACAGGCGCAGGCGGGCTTGGCACCGCCCCGGTCATTGCAGGATTCGCGGTAAACGCCCTCCTTGGCAATATCAACAAACAAGGGGGCCTTCAGGTTCTGCCAGAAGCCACCCCTGTAATCGCCGGAGCTCTGCCCCGCGAACAAATCATGAACAACGACTTGGCAAGCTGGCTCAGCAACCAAGCAGGAACACAGCTTCTTGTTTTGCACGAAGCCAACCCTTACTACGCTCTGCCTAATCCTGCCAAAACCAAAGAAGCCCTCGATAAAATCCCCTTGAAGGTTGCTTTCACCAGCTTCTATGACGAAACAGCCATGCTGTGCGACTATATCCTCCCCATCCCCACAGGGCTGGAACGCTATGATGACTCCCTCAACCCTTACGGTTACCCAGAGGGTATTTACAGCGTAGGAAACCCCGCCCAATTCCAAAGCGTAGAGCTTCGGCCCACCGCTTTCGCCACCTTTGAGGTTGCCAAAGCCATGGGCATCGACCTTGGTGTGGACAGTTTCCTCGATGTTGTTGACCTCAGGGCAAGAAGCCTTGGCAGTAGCAGAAATGCCATGTTCACCAACAAACAACCCCTAACCAACAGCGCAAAAGCAAGCGCAGGCAACTATTCTTTGCGGTCAGAACTGTTACAGCAAACCCTGCTGGGCGATAAAGCCACGGGATTGCAGCTGGCCATTGACAAAAAACTCGCTCTTGGCACCGCCAGTTCCGGTATCCCCCCCTTCAACACCAAGTTGTTGCGTGATACGGAGCTTCTCGGCAAAGACATGTTCGTGAAAATGAACAAGGCCACCGCCCAAAGCCTGAAGTTGGCTGAGGGAGACAGAGTGAAAATTACTGCGGGGGAAAACGCCGCCATCGAAGCCTTAGTCCACCTCTCCGAAGGTGTGGCCAACAACACCGTTGCAGCCACCCTAGGGTTTGGACACACGGCCTTTGACGAGTTCAGCAAAAACAAAGGCGCCAACGTCATGGCTCTGCTTGAAGCTGCCCCGGAACCAGTAACTAACGTTGCCACCTGGAATCAGGTAACGGTAAACGTTACTAAAGCATAAGGATAGGTACCATGTCTGCAATTAAAGATTTCAACGTCAAATGGGGTATGGCCATTGACATTGACCGCTGCACAGGCTGTGGCGCGTGCATGGTGGCCTGTCAGGCTGAAAACAACCTGCCGCCAGTGGCTGAATCGAGCAATAAAAAACGTTCGCTTAACTGGTTGGTTGTTTTTGAACTTAACAACGGCAAAGAGGGCCCAGAAAGCGATATCGCTTACTTGCCCCGCCCTTGCCAGCAATGCGCTCATCACCCTTGCGCGGTTGTCTGCCCGGTTATCGCCACCGAGCGTAACGAAGAAGGCGGCATTGTCAGCCAGATTGTTCCACGCTGTATCGGCTGTCGTTACTGTATGGCGGCTTGCCCTTACCACGTCCGTTACTTTAACTGGCACGACCCCGTATGGCCCAAAGGTATGGAAAAAAACCTCAGCCCCGATGTTTCGGTTCGTCCACGCGGTGTTGTTGAGAAATGTAGTTTCTGTCACCAACGCTATATGGCTGCCAAAGACAGGGTTCGTAAAGACGGCGGCGATGTATTTGTCACTGGTGCCGATGGAAAAATTCACAGCGCCATCCCCGAAGATGACTATGTGACCGCCTGTACCGAAGCTTGCCCTAACGGAGCCATCGTGTTTGGCGACCTGAATAACCCCGAGCACGAAGTCTATAAACTGACTCATGACAATCCTCATGCCTTCCGCCTGCTCGAGCGTTTGGGTACCGACCCAGCCGTTTATTACATAAGCAAGCGCGAATGGGTGCGCCGCCAGGGTGACAACTATCTGGAGCACGAAGAAACTCAAAAACCTTTGGCGACTTTGCCCAATAAGAATTAAGGGGTAGAAAACCATGGATAGAAATTATAATTTACCCACTGACGCGGCTCTCTTCCCAGAAGGAGTCACCAGGTGTTCGCTCTCCAAATTTCTCCTCTGGATTGGCTTTAACCTTATGCTTATCCTGTTTGGGGCGGTCGCGGCGTTTTTCATCTTTAAAGATGGACTCGGTCACACCGGGCTCGACGACTATTTTGGATTTGGACTCTGGATTTTCTTTGACCTTGCGGTTATCGCTCTAGGGGCTGGCGCCTTCTTCTCTGGTTTCCTGCGCTATGTCCTTAATATCGATCCCCTTAAAAATATCGTAAACCTCGCCGTTATTATCGGCTTTATCTGCTACACCGGCGCCATGGTGGTCTTGCTCCTTGATATCGGGCAACCCCTTCGGGCCTGGTTTGGTTACTGGCACGCTAACGTTCACTCCATGCTCACAGAAGTTATCTTCTGTATTACCCTGTACTGCGTCATTCTTATTATAGAATTCGTTCCTCTTGTCCTTGAGCAACGCGGTTTGAACAAAAACAAAATGGTCCATGCCATTGCCCATAACTTCCACGTTTTCATGCCTCTCTTTGCTGGCGTGGGCGCGTTCTTGTCCACCTTCCACCAAGGTTCCCTCGGCGGTATGATGGGTGTTATGTTTGGTCGAACCTACGCTTTCCGCGAAGGCTTCTTTATCTGGCCTTGGACTTTCTTCCTCTTCATCCTCTCCGCCGTGGCCTCTGGCCCCATGCTCACCGCTCTTATTTGCGGCGCCATGGAAAAAGTCACAGGCAAGAAACTGGTCTCATGGGATATTAAACAACTCCTCGGACGTATTGCCGGGGTTATGTTGCTTGTTTATCTTATCTGTAAAGTGGCCGATACCGTGGGCTGGGCAACAGACTTGTTACCTCGTTCCGGTCTGACCTTCGACCAGATGTTCTTCGGTTGGATTTATGGCAAGTGGCTCCTCTTCGCTGAAATTGTGGTGTGCGGCATTGTTCCTTGTATTATGTTGCTCATGCCAAGCATCCGCAATAATCCCCTCATGTTCTACAGCGCCGGGATACTAAACTGCATTGGTGTATCCATTAACCGCTACGTCATGACGGTTCAAACCCTTGCTTTCCCCTCTCTCCCCTTTGACCAGTGGGCAACTTACGCTCCTAACTGGTATGAGTGGGCGCCTTGCTTCCTCGTTATCGGTTACGGCGCGGTTGTTCTCAGTTTGTCCTACCGCTACCTGCCCGTATTCCCACAGGAAAGGGCACTTAACAGCTAATATCAATGCTTATGCAAAACAAAAGGCCGGATTTCCGGCCTTTTGTTTTGAGGGATGCAGGGGCAATGGTTTCCCCTGAAAAAATTTGGAATTGAAAACTTGTTGAGGGAAGGCCCTACCTTCCCTAACACCCTTCCGCCAAGGGGATTATCCCCTTGGAACCCAATTTTTTGATAACAGGTCATGTATGTCCGAACAGCGTTCTCAGTTTTTAACAGCCGCTCATGTCTGGTTCACAGGCATCGGGCCCGGCTCCCCTGACCTTTTAACCGTTAAAGCCCATCGGTTGATATCTTGCGCCGATGTTATCTTTCATGAAGGTGAACAGGTCAATAAAGAAATTTTGGTTCTTCGTAAAGATAACGCCCTACTGGTTAATTGCGAGGATATCGCCCCCCATGAAAACGCCCTCCACTGTGGCTCCTTTGCCCAAGGGGGCAAACTCGTAGCCCGGCTGTTCACTGGCGACCCCTGTGTTTTTTCTCCTGCCCTTGAAGAAATGGATGTGTTACAAACCAATGGAACGAGTTGCGCCATTATCCCCGGTATTTCGGCCGCATTTTGGGCCGCGGCCCTTGCTCAAAAAAGCCTCACTCCTAAACACACCCATCAAGCCTTTACCATCATGCGGGTGCCCATAACTACTCCCCTCCCCCAAGGGCAGTCCATCAAGGATGTCTGTCTGACAGGGGCTAGCATGGCTCTCTACCTTGCCAACAAAAACCCTCGGGCCATCGTTACGGAATGCATGGAAGCAGGGCTTGCCCCCAATGCCCCCATCCTGCTCATCGAAAGCACGGGAAATGACGATGAGAGCCTGACCTGGATTGAATTACATGAACTGCCAGCCCGCCTTAGCCACCATAAAAAAAGCCAGAGCCTCATTCTTATTTGGCCCTGACCTCTTCCCTGAAAAACCTCCTCCCTCCATACCCTTTTGCACCCATCACTCGTACTGCCTCTTCTCATAAATAAACATGAAGAAAGGCCAGATCTACTTAAGCATAAGAGGATGGAATCATCTTTCAATCGCGTGCCAGTGCATGGACTGCATGTCGAATACCAGCGAACTCGGTAGAGTATCAACGTCCTCAACCCCAGAGCCTAATAGCAATTCCAAAGTAAAGGCAGCTGGTCTTTTCTTGCCCCTTGAGCCTACTCCAAAGGGTTCTGTGACGGAGCAGGAAGCTTTGGCTTTGACCCGCCCACCGTAAGGAGAAGAACACCACCTAAAATACAGCCCATACCCAATAACTGCCAACTGCCCAAGTGTTCGTGCAAGATAAAGAAACTGGTCAAAGCCGCCACAATGGGCTCAACCGTGGCGAGTACAGCGGCATGACTGGGATAGACATATTGCAAAGCAATGGAATAGAGGAAATAAGGCAATGCAGCAGAAAAAAGCCCAAGGGCCAACATCCCCCCGATAAGTTGCCAAGAAAAAGGCAGCTGAACGAGAGAAGGCAAATCGGCAAAGGGGATCATAACCAAAGAACAAAAGAGGAAGCTGTAAAAGGTGATGGTTAAAGGCGGGTATTTTTCAACGGCGAAGCGACTCAGGATGCTATACGAAGCGTAACTGATAGAGGCTCCCATTCCCAGCACAAAGGCTAGAAAAGAGATGCTGTTGTCCTGGCTCCCCACAATGCCCGAAACGAGAGCGCACCCAAAAACAGAAAGGAGGATGGAAAACACTTTTCGTCTTGTCAGGCGTTCTTTAAAGAAAAGCACCGACATGCCTAACACAAAAAGCGGCGCGGTATAAAGCAGAACCGCCGCCACCGCCACCGAACTTACTCGCATGGCATTAAATAGAAAAATATTGAGGAAGTTCAGGCTCCCCGCCCCTATGGCAAAAAAGAGGATCAAATATTTGAGCGAGCGAGCCACAAAAAGATCCCGCCGAAACAAGCCCAGATAAACGCCCAAAAAAATACACCCTCCTCCCATACGAATGAGCGAGACCTGTCCTGCGCTACATCCGGCTTGAGCGAGCATATTATAAAACAGCCCTAAAAAGCCCCAGCCTATACCTGCCAGAACGATTAAGACTGACGCTTTGCCCTCTTGTGAAAAAGCCATGACACACCTCAAATATGCGGGAGTTAGTGAGTATACGGTAGACGATGAAAAGCTTGCCCCAAAGAACACGCCTCGTTCCCTTGTCACAGGACGCGCCACCAGCGCCGTCATAATGACATTTCCGCCCTTACTTGCGTTGAGGATAAGACATCCTCATCTGCTTTGCTCTACCATTAAACATCCTTTCCTGCTACCGACCGCATCAGACTTTTCTCGTTTTTTCATGTGCTGATGCTTCACCTCGTTTTTCCTTTTTTATCCCCTGCTTTTCCCCGGCTTTTTCCAGGCTTTTCCCCTGCATGTGGCTTCCCGCTTCTAACTCACAGGCTTTTGGCCGAAAAACGATGTTTTCCCTACAAGCTTACGGGCTATACGGGTATCTTTGGCCAATACTGCCTAAGGCTGGATAGTGCACTCAAAGAACGTCTCCTACACCTTTCTCCCTAGGCCCTGTATACCTTTCCCTTAAAAATGCGGTCTTATAACCATGAACCTCGCGTTCTTCACAAAGCAAAAACACCCCGTCCCATACAGACAAAAGAAAATGGCTTATAGCAATACTTTCACTGAATGGGAGAGTTTTTTATGGCCCATAGCCGTTAATGTATTTCATTTTTTGCCGATAGTATCGTATATAGTATTATTCTTATAACGCGGCCTGGGTGCCGCCATACTCTCTTGCGCATAAAGGGACTTTATATGAATTCCATAGGGAAAAAGCTTAACATTGTCATTCTTTCGCTTCTTTTCATCGTTGCGGCCAGCATCACAACGCTCAATGCCTATTTCTACCGGCAAGGCATGTCAACGGAGCTTACTGAAAAGCAGCTTCCTCTTCTTACAGATGATATTCTGGCGAAAATTGACGCCAAAATAATGGAACCTTCGCGCGGTCTCGCCTTGGTTGAGCAAAGTCCCACCTTGCAGGACTGGATCGCCACAGGGGAAAAGAACGACGAGCTTGATAGCATCTACGAGCTTTTGCAGGGCGTGGTGCTTACCTACAACACTCTCGGCGCCAACTTTGTCTCCTACCAAACCCGTCAGTATACCGACCTTCTCGGCGGGAAAAAAGATTGGAGTTACAGCATCTCCGAAGGCAAAGACCCGTGGTTTTACGCCTTTCGAGACAGCGGCAACGCCGTTGGTATCACGGTCTATGTTCAAGACCCCACATGGGGAACCAAGGCTTTTATCAACCAGCGGGTGAATAAAAGAGGCACCAAAGATTACGCGGGCCTCATCTCCATTGCCATTGATATTGAAGAATTCGCGACTGAATTAAGCGCCATGCAAGTGGGGAAAAAGGGCAAGACCTTCATTGTGGACGACCAGTCCATTATCCGCTTTACCGCCACCACAAACGAAGTGAACAAGCCCCTCGCCGCCATTTACCCTGAATATGGCGCTTTTTGGAATGAGGCCGTTAAAGCGCACCATTCCAAAAACGGCAAAATCTCCGCCCAAGAACTGAACGGTCGCGCCACTTCCAAAGGCTTCCAAACGACCCTGAAACGCGAGGGAGATACCCGCTATCTCATCGTTCGCCACATTCCCGGCCTCAACTGGTATCTTTGCATTGAAGCGAGCAACGACGAGGTCATGAGCGATGTGGAACTTTCAACCTATGTGAGCATCGGTATTTCGCTCATCCTCATGCTTTTGGGCGCTATCCTCGCCATTCGTGTGGTGCGTTCCATTGTGAACCCCCTTAAAGAGACCGCCCACTTCGCCACAGAAGTTTCCCGCGGCAACCTCGACCAGCAACTGTCCATTGACAGCAAAGACGAAGTAGGTCTGCTGGCAGAAGCCCTTCGCAATATGGTGGACTCGCTGAAAACGGAGATTAACCAATCCCGCGCCCAAAGCCAGCGAGCCGAAGAGCAAATGCTCCAGACCCAAAAAGCCCTTGAAGAAGGCCAGCAGCAACAGGCGCGCATAGCCGCCATGCTGCATACCTCGGGCGAACAGGCGGAGGAAATCGGCCGTATTTCACAAACCGTCAACAGCAACTCCATTAAGCTCAGCGAGCAAAACAACAAGGTTACGGCAGGGGCTGACGAGCAATATACCAAGCTGACCCAAACCAACGAAGCTATCAATAATATGCTCGAAATGTTTGACAATATTCGCCACCATGCCAACGAAACCAGAGAGAGCCTGGCAACGGCACGCCACCACGCCGAAGAAGGCAAACAACGAGTAAGTAACGTTATTATTGCCAATAATCATGTGGACAGCGCCGCGGATAAGATGCGCCAGTCCCTCACCCAGCTTCAAGAACAGGCGCAGGGCATCAGCCATATTCTCGGCACCATTAACGACATAGCCGACCAGACAAACCTCTTGGCTCTCAACGCCGCCATCGAAGCCGCCAGAGCCGGAGACGCCGGACGAGGTTTCGCCGTTGTGGCTGACGAAGTAAGAAAACTGGCCGAGCTTACCATGCGGGCCACCCTTGATGTGCGCACAGCCATTGGCGACATCCAAAAGACCGTCGATGAAAACTATTCCACCATGGACGAAACTTACGCCGCTGTGCAGGAAGCAACGACCCTCGCGACTGATTCAGGCGAGGCCTTGGACAGCATTGTGGTGCTCTCCTCTACCAACGCTCAACAGGTCGACTTTATCGCTGAAAACATCGACTCGCTGGTTGAATACAGCGAAGGTATTAAGCAGGCGCTGGATATCATCAATGACGTGGCCCTTGAAACAAAAGACGGCGTGACCACTTCCGCCACCATTGTGGACGAGCTTATTACCCTTTCCAACGAGCTCGACACCATGATTCTTAAACTACAGCAACAAGACAAGTAAACGGCTATCATACAGAATTCACCTTCAATTTCTTGGGTGACAGGGAATTGAAGGTGAATGCGTTTTAGCATAAAAGCCTACAACGCAAATATACTTATCCACTCAAGACTATGAAGAGCCAAAAACAGTTTTATGAGCGGAAAAGGCATAAATAATCTTGTAAAAAAACACATTCGCTCTTGACCTCGGGAGGCTTTGGGACTATCTTACAACCTTCGCCTCGCGAAAGAACTTAGGCGCGTAGCTCAGGGGTAGAGCACT
>CAZYJQ010000044.1:0-12687 GCA_964647835.1 uncultured Desulfovibrio sp.
CGGTAGCGAAGCCAGCAACCAGCGTCTGTCCGAGCGTCGCGCTGCTTCTGTTAAATCTTACCTCGTCAAAAAAGGCGTAGCCGCTACCTTGATCACCACCAAGGGCTTTGGCGAACTTCGTCCTAAGTATGACAACAGCACCAACGAAGGCCGTAGCCTGAACCGTCGTGCTGAAATCGATTTCCAGTAAACAAAACTGAGTAAATCATCTAAAGACCCAGTGGCCCAGGCCACTGGGTCTTTTCTTATTCGCTCATACCCTGCACAACACCCCATGATAGATCGACATTTCCGAGGTAGAAAGTTGTTATTTGCCAGAAGGTGCATGCAATTCGGCCCTTATTGATAAAGTTCAATGACCCCTTCGAGGTGAAAGAGAGGGGGAGAATTCGCTTCTGATAGTTGCTTTTTAGAGCCCTTTTCTATAGGATGAGCCATCAAAAAAGCTTTAACTATATTTTTTTGGGGAGAACACATGAAGAAATTTCTGATACCTGCGCTGGCTCTTTGCCTCGTCGCTGGAATTTTTATTAGCAAACAGTTCGGTACCGACAAGGAAACGACTGTCACCGAAGAAAAGGCCATTTCCGAACAGGCTACGACCACTGAAGAAGCGCCAGCAGTTGAGAAAGATGCAGTCACAGAGCAAGTAGCCACAGCCGAGGAAACCCCTGCCGCTGAGGCAGTTGAGACAGCTGAAGACAAGGCGAAGGCGACCGCCGAAGCTCCTGCCGCCGTCAAAGAAAAAGAGGCTACCGCTGAAGCTCCTGCTACCATCGAAGACAAAGCAACTACGGCAGAAAAGGCGCCAGCTGTTACTGAGGACAAAGCCCCTGTAGCCGAGAAAACCGCAACTTCCGAAAAAACTCCTGCTGTGAGCGAGAAAAAAGCAACTCCCGAAAAAGCTGCCGCTCCCGTTGCGAAGGCACCTGAAAAGGCAGCTGTAGCCAAAGCTCCTGCAAAAACACCCGCTCCTGTTGCTAAAGCACCTGTAACCAAAGCACCTGCAAAAGCGCCCGTTCCTGTGGCTAAAACTCCTGCTCCTGTCGCTCAAAAATCGAGCACCCATCCCAATAAAGATGAAGCCAACGCCACACTGCGCGTTTTTGCTAACAACGCCTTAGAAAAAATGAACCGTCTGGTTATTCCCTCCAAAGGCAAAAAAGAAATCAGACAAAATGGCAACGGCACATGGACTGCCCGCTATACTGAAATAGACGTAAACTCTATTCAAACCAGCGTCGCTGTCCCTGCGGACACCAAATTCGTTCAATATGTTGGCTACATGCGTTATGTTGACGTTGAATATATTTGCACCGCTGACACCAAACAAGCCGCCCTTAACGGTCCTTTCAAGGTCAACAGCAAAGAGAGCCTGACCGAACTGGTTAAGTGTCAAAAAGGTAAATGGGGATACTAAGCCTGCTTGAGCTTTCATTGCTTATGACCAAGTATTCCCCCTTGACCTAGTCCCATATCTAGGCCAAGAAAAGAGCCTCAAAGAGTCATTTAAACAGCCAGTTTTTCCTGCGAAATGCAGAAAGAACTGGCTGTTTGTGTCGTATTACTTGAACTGCCGTAAGTCCGGTGTCACTCAAAAAACCATTTTTCCCTCTGTGCCCACCCACAGCCTCAGCTTTACTGAATCATTATCCCCCTTGCCCAGTAAGACTCCTTGACACTCCTCAACAAAAACTGATTCCCCCGCCTTTGCTCTTCTCTTCTCCCCAACAGGCTAAGTGGTCCAAACGAGCGGTATACTCATAGCGGTAATCTGGGCGAGGATGTTTATGACTATTAAAATATTCTTTTACGTATGCTTTGCTCGAGCTGTCGCAACCCCCAGTTTGCCGTTAACAATCTCTACCAGCCCCTGCCAGTCCTTATTGTCTCCCTGCTCCTTCATACCTTCACAAACTAACCCTATTTAGTCCTGCTTCTCGCCAAATGTATCGCAACAAAAGCAATAGGGTCCCTTTGTTATGTCTGCTTTAGGGATTGCCGGGTCATCCTTCATAAGGGCTTTACAGCGAAGGGCACACCCCACGCCAAAGGGAGGCAGGGCCGTAAATTTCCGCGTAATCAGCTTCTTACCAAGGAGATGAGCGCACTCCTCACACAACCGCTCAGGGTGCTCCGAAGTATACACATACCCCACCGCTTCTTCTGACTCCAGACTTTCCATGACCGACACCACGTCAAACATCACGTCAATATGAGCGTCGAGCAAGCCACCGCACTCTTCTTCGTCGTATCCAAGCTCCAAAAACAGCTCCCACAACACCGCCCCAGAAAGCTTGGTGTACAGGGGGTGCTCACTACGTAAGCGGCGCGCGACCTCTCGTTCCTCTTCAGTTCTTGTCATGAAAAACACCCGTTTTTATAGCCAGTTATCAATATGGGCTATTGCCTATAACCAGAATTAATCCTTGCTGTCGCTCCCTAAGAAATGAAGCCACAGTTTTCTTGAGCGTGGCCCGTCCCATTCACAAAAATACACTTCTTGCCACTGGCCCAAGGCCAATGCCCCTTCTTCCACCAAGAGAAAAAGTTGTGGCCCCATAAGACTGGATTTAATATGCGCGTCGCTATTCCCTTCATAATGGCGGAAGCTCGAGCTTTGCGGAATGAGCTTCTGCAGGTGAGAGCAGATATCCCGCCGCACATCAGGGTCAGCCGACTCGTTCAGAGTCACTCCCGCCGTGGTATGCGGGCAGTGAATAAAAATAATTCCCGACCTCCAGCCCCTTGTCTTCACTTCTTGTTGAATGAGTCTTGTGACCGGAATCATCTCTTCGCGCGTCTGGCTTGGTATACTAATCGTCACCATAAAAATTATCCTCAGCTATAAGCAATTTGGCGCCTGCGTCATTCTGTTGCCCTGACCTGCTTAATCTGGTTAGTCGGGCTCATTTGGCTGGCCTGTCTCGCCTGTATTGGCAGTTTCCCTTATTGGAGGTTCCTATAGTCTGGCTGGCCTCTTGTCAGGGCTCATCTTAAAACCACAAACACACCACCCGCTGGAGATGACAGAATATGAACCATGGCTAAGCGATCCAACTGCCCATGACAGCCTTTGCGCATCAATACCCGCATCAGGGACACACCACGCAAGCAGTTGAGCCGTCAGATAATGCTGGTGTCAGGCAATACTGATGTCTGGCAATGCCAGTATCAGATAGTTCTAGTATCGGCCAATACTGGTATTAGGCAATGTTGGCGGCAAGGAGCATAGGGACTCGAATACCTGACAACTCTATACATCGCTCCATTTGGATGGCGACCTTGTCCCAAGTCCGGCAATAGTAACGATCAAGGCAAACACCTTCAATCAAGGGAGAAGCTTAAGGGTAAACCACGGGCTTTTCGCCATTCTTTCATTGTTTCAAGAAAGCGATAAGGAATGCGCTGACCGTATTGAGCAAAGCCGATTTTAGCATGGGGCTTCACCGTTCCATGATAATCAGAGCCCCCCGTTACAAGAAGGGAGTGTTTTGCCGCCATGCGCAAGCACATGCGCTGTTTAAAAGGAGTATGAACCGTATGGAATGCCTCAACAGCCGTTAACCCATAAGGGATATATTTTTTAAGGAGTCCGTCCAACTTTTTAACGGTGACGCTATTGGAAATACAAGGGTGAGCAAGGGCTACGATGCCACCACCAGCCGCCAAAGCGGCGATGCCTTTTTCAGGAGAACTCAATACCCGAGGCACATAAGCGCTTCCACGCCGTCCCAAATAACGCACAAAGGCTGTTCGAACGTCTGTCACATAACCTTTGTGCCATAAAACACGAGCAATATGCGGTCGCCCGCAAGCCCCCCCATGCGACAAGGCCATAACCTCATCCATGGAGATATCCATGCCAAAACCTTGAAGTTTAGCTATTATCTGCTCGTTTCGTCGCATGCGATTTTTCAACTGACTGTCTAAGAAATGTAAAAGTTCAGGGTCCCTCCAATCAGTCCACAGGCCAAGAATATGAATCTCTTCAAAGCCTTCTTCATGAACAGCTATCTCACACCCCGGGATACACTCTATGCCCAATTCCACAGCCCTTTTCATGGCTTCATCAATGCCAACCACCGTGTCATGGTCGGTTAAGGCAAAGGCCGCGAGATCGGCCTCAAAGGCCTTTTCAGCCACTTCGCGAGGACTGTCTGTTCCGTCAGAAGCCAGCGAATGTGTATGGAGATCGATATACCGCTCGTTCATTATTTCTTTATCTATAAAGACATGGTTTCATGGTACCCATCTGAAAATATTTATGGTACGTTTACGTTTCAGTCATTCATTTATGGTAAGGTAGCTCCACTCAAAAGTCTACACGCCAGTCAAAAAAGCTGGTATCAATCCGCCCCCACAACACCGGGGGACTCAATCACTCATATTTAATACAGGTGACACATGGAACCTTTGACAAACTTTCACACGGTAACAACGCTTGTTATTTTAGCCCTCATGGTGGCTTGCTTCGCCTCGGGCAAAATTCGAACAGACATCACCGCCGTCGGCGGTCTGCTCGCGTTGCTGGTTACCAGAACCCTCACCCCAAATGAAGCGCTCTCTGGCTTTTCAAGCCCTGTCATCGCCATGATGGCAAGCGTATTTATCATTGGCGGCGCCATTGTTCGCACAGGACTTGCCCACAAGGTAAGCCGGAGGATTCTCAGTCTTGCAGGTTCCAACCAATACATCTTATTCGTCCTCATTATGATGGTTACCGCTACCATCGGTTCCATCGTCAGTAACACCGGAACCGTGGCGATTATGATGCCCATCGTGGTAAGCCTTGCCAACTCCATTAAGGTAAGCCCCAGCCGCTATCTCATGCCCTTGGCCTACATGAGCAGCATGGGTGGCATGCTCACCCTTATCGGTAACACCCCCAACATGGTCGTTGGCGAAATTCTCGTTGAAGCGGGATACCCCGCCCTCCACCTGTTCTCATTCTTGCCCATCGGCCTTATCTGTATTGTCTTTGGCCTGCTTATCCTCGCGCCGGCAACCTGTCTTTATCTCTCTCGCAGAAAGGTTGAGACCTCCGAGAAATCACGCCCCCTTACCCTTAAAGAACTGGTGGACAAATACCACTTAGCCCAAAACCTCTACATCCTTAAGGCTCCTGAAAAATCAAGCGTCCTTGGTGAACCGCTGGCGGATTTGGAACTCACCAGCCAGTTCAATATTTCCATAGTGGAAATTCAGCGAGTCAGAACTCGGAAAAGCGCTTTTGGACAATCCCAAATTGTGCGCCAAATATCCCCTGGGCCTAAAACAAAAATATACACCAACGACGTCATGTATGTTTCCGGTTCCCCGGCAAACATCCAAACCTTCGCCGATACCTACGGGCTGCGCCTTGAAGGCACAGCGGAAAAATCCGACAGCGCTAAACGTTTCGACAACTTGGGAGTTTGTGAACTCGTTGTCTTGTCCTCCTCACGTTATACTGGACGAAAGGTCGCGGACGCCGGATTACGCAAAGAACATGGCTTCACCCTCCTCGGCATTCAACGGAAGAATGAGTATATTCTGGAAGACCTCAAAGACCAGGTTATTCAAGCCGGTGACGCTCTTCTTGTTCAGGGTTCGTGGGAAACCATCGGGCACTTACAAAACAACCCCACCGAATGGATTGTCATGGGTCGCCCCCTTGATCAGGCCACGGCCAATATCTTGGAAAAGAAAATCCCCTATGTCATCCTCATCCTCCTTGGTATGATTGTCTCCATGACCACAGGGCTTTTGCCAACGGTAACCTCCATCATGATCGCGGCCCTCCTTATGGTGAGCATAGGAAGTTTTAAAAACACCGACGAAGCCTATTCCTTTATCAACTGGGAAGCTATTATCCTCATCGCCTGTATGCTTCCCCTGTCGTTGGCACTGCAAAAAACAGGCATCATCGGCTTTGTGGCTGAAAACCTCGGCACCGCGGTCAACGACACAAGCCCCTATGTGGCCCTTGCCCTTATTTATGGCGCGACCTCCATGTCAAACATGGTCATTAGCACCACCGCCACAACCCTGCTTATTACACCCATTGCCTTGAGCATAGCCGCGACTCTCGGTCTAAGCCCCTACCCTTTTATTTTCTGCGTAGCCACAGCTTCGGGCGCGTGCTTTAGTAGCCCTTTCTCTAACCCTGCCAACGCCCTTGTTATGTCCGCCGGACGATACTCTTTCATGGACTATGTTAAAATCGGTCTGCCCATGCAAATTCTCCTTGGCATCGTTATGATATTCGCCCTTCCCGCTATTTTCCCTTTTTAAGACAACTTGGCAAAATAAGAACAGCGCCTTGGAGTAACTCCAAGGCGCTGTTCTTTTATGAGGAAAGAGTAGAGTTTTTGGCGGGGTAATTATATGGGGCTCTGCCCCACCCCCGGCAAAGGAAATGATTTCCTCTGCACTCCTCAAAGGGGGAGTATCTTGCATGTAGCTTTTTGAGACTTGAGAGCTCAACTTCTACCCACTGGCTCCTCACTCACTTCTCCCACGAGGTTCAAAGGGCATCATGCCCTTTGTGGGGTGTTTGGAGGGGCAAAGCCCCTCAAAAAGAGTGATAGCACCAGTCACAGTGACAAAAAAAGGAGGGCATTGCCCTCCTCATACTACGTACAACCTTCCTCAAAAACTAGCGGGGAGGCTGAGCAGATACTCGCCGTATTTTGTTTTCGCCAAAGGTTCCGCCAAAGTTTTTAACTGGTCGTCGCTTATATAGCCTTGTCGCCAAGCGATTTCTTCAGGACAAGCCACCATAAGTCCCTGCCTTGTTTGCACAGCCTGAACAAAAGTCGCTGCCGCCAGCAAGGAGTCGTGCGTTCCCGTATCCAGCCAGGCAACCCCACGCCCCAAGAGTTCAACATTCAGCATCCCTTCAGCCAAATAACGGTTATTCACATCAGTTATTTCATACTCGCCACGAGCCGAGGGCTTAATACTTTTAGCGACATCAATAACATTCTCGTCATAAAAATAGAGTCCGGTAACAGCATAAGAAGACTTGGGCTTGAGGGGTTTCTCCTCAATACTGACAACACCAAAATCTTTAGTAAACTCAACAACTCCGTACCGCTCAGGATCGCTCACATGATAACCGAAGACAGTAGCCCCTTCGGGGCGTTCAACGGCTCTCCTGAGTTGTCTATCAATGCCATGCCCAAAAAAGATGTTATCACCAAGAACCAGACTGGTATTGCAACCTTGGATAAAATCTTCGGCCACAAGGAAGGCTTGAGCGATGCCTTCAGGCTTTGGCTGGACAAAATATTCAAAAGTACACCCCCACTGCGAGCCATCACCCAAAAGCTGTTTAAAGCGGGGTAAATCCTCAGGAGTAGAGACAATGGCTATATCGCGAATACCACCAAGTAAAAGCGTTGAAATGGGATAATACACCATAGGCTTATCGTACACTGCCATAAGCTGCTTACTGACGCTGTGGGTCAGAGGGTAAAGACGGGTTCCGGAGCCGCCTGCCAGAACAATGGCCTTCCATGGTCGTGGAGTCATAATTACCTCGATTATATTCTATTTTCGTCTATTCCCTTAGTATAATTGAATCACAGCTTAATGACCAGCTTTTCTCAGTCGTATTCTATGGCAAAGAAGCGCGAATTAACTGCTTAAGTTAATAGGAACTATTTACATCTAGCGATAATAGTGGCATAGTTCTCAAAATAGGCGCTGGCTCGGAGCTTGTGCCAACATATTCCAATTTTTAGCAAAGAGGTGTTCTATGGATGTTGTCATGCTGGCACGAGTCCAATTTGCTGTAACCGTCTTTTTCCACTTCATCTTCGTTCCGCTTACACTAGGACTCTCCATGCTCATTGCGTTTATGGAGACTGTTTACGTTAAAACCGGCAACGAACAATATAAACGAATGGCGAAGTTTTGGGGAAAACTCTTTCTCATCAACTTTGCCCTTGGGGTTGTAACGGGCATCACCCTTGAGTTCCAGTTTGGAACAAACTGGTCCCAATACTCCTACTATATGGGTGATATTTTTGGCTCTCTGCTCGCCTTTGAAGCAACACTGGCCTTCTTTTTGGAATCAACCTTTATTGCTGTCTGGCACTTTGGCTGGGATAAAGTTTCTAAAAGAATGCACCTCTTCGCCATTTACGCCGTTGCCTTCGCAAGCAACCTCTCTGCTGTCTGGATTATTTTGGCAAACGGATTTATGCAAAACCCCGTTGGTTATGAAATGGCAGAAGGCCGCGTGCTTTTGAACGACTTTTTCGCCGTTTTCACCAACGAATTTGCCTGGAGCCAATTCCTCCACACCATCATGGCGGCTTGGTTACTCGGCGGTTTCTTTGTACTGGGTGTTTCTGTATGGCACCTTGCCCGCAATAACGAAGTGGACTTTTTCAAACGTTCCTTCCGTCACGCCGCGATTTTCTCTCTTGTTATTACCGTTCTCCTGCTCCTTCAGGGGCACCATCACGGCACCGTTGTTTCTCGCATTCAGCCCGCTAAATTGGCGGCCATGGAATCCCATTGGGAAACCAGCACCTCCGCGCCTCTCTATCTCTTGGTTTGGCCTGATGAAAAAAATCAGAAAAACTATTTTGAAGCTCTCCCTGTTCCCGGAATGCTTAGCTTCCTAGCCCACGGAGATTTTTCTGCCGAGGTAAAAGGCATCAAAGAAGCCACCCGTGACGACTACGATGAGTTTGTAGCCAACACTGGCTATGATCCTGATAAGCCTGTTGTCACCATGCCCGATGGCTCAAAAATCTACCGTCCGCTCGAAAGAGAAAATGCCACGCCCCCGGTTCTGCTTACCTTCCTCTCCTTTAGAACCATGGTTGGCCTTGGCACGCTCTTCCTCGCCATAGCCGGTCTTGCTTTCTTGTATCGCAACGACCCCGTCCGCAACCCCTTGTTCGCGAAATTCCTGCCCTTTGCCATCCCCCTTCCCTATGTCGCCATTATGGCCGGATGGATGCTGGCCGAAGTAGGCAGACAGCCTTGGATTGTGTACAAACTTATGGCGACTGTGCAGGCCATTTCGCCTGTTCCCGCCAGTAGTGTTGTTACCTCGCTCATAGCCTTCATTGCTGTCTACTCTGTGCTTGGTTGCGTTGCTATTTATCTTATTTATAAATACGCGCGCCTTGGCCCAACCCCACAAGGGCAATAGCCCTCTTGGAATGGCACACCTACTTCATTGGTACTAAACGTTAGGAGATGACTATTATGACTGAGTTACTAAGCTACGAATGCTTACAAATCATATGGTTTTTGTTGTGGGGACTTTTGTGGGCCATATATTTCATGCTCGACGGCTTTGACCTCGGCATGGGAATGCTGTTGCCCTTTATTGCAAAAAACGAACACGAAAAACGCGTTATTTACAACGCGGCCGGGCCTTTCTGGGACGGTAACGAAGTATGGCTCATTACCGCTGGCGGCGTTACCTTCGCGGCGTTCCCCTTGGCTTATGCCACCATGTTCAGCGCCCTTTACGCCCCTTTACTCATCCTCTTGTTCGCCCTTATTTTCCGCGCGGTATCCTTTGAATATCGCAACAAGATTGACAACCCCGGCTGGCGCACCATAGCCGACGTCTGTCAAAGCCTAGGAAGCTTCCTTCCCGCTTTGCTCCTCGGCGTTGCTTTCGCCAACCTTTTCAGCGGCCTCCCCATTGACTACGAAGGTATTTATTACGGCAACACCTTGAAGCTTCTTAGTGTTTACGGGCTTCTTGGCGGTGTCTTGTTCGTCCTTATGTTCTGCCTCCACGGGGCGCTCTTCTTGGGTCTTCGCTCTGTCGGCGAAATTCATCAAAGAGCCTTGGATGTCGCGAAAAACATCTGGCTTGTCCTGCTCGCCGTGGCCGTGGCCTTTTTGCTCGCGACCAAAGCCTATACCTCGCTCTATGACAACTACTTCGCAACTCCCGCCCTTTGGCTTATCCCCATTGTGGCAGTGGCTTCCCTCGTCCTCATGAGAGCGTTTATCTCTGCGGATAAGCTTGGATTCAGCTTTATTTTAAGCTGCCTCTTCATCGTGTCCGTCACCTTCTTCGGTGTCATCGGCATGTTCCCAAGCCTCATCCCCGCCATTGACCCCGGTGCCAGCGTTACCCTTGAGCGCGCGGCTTCCTCTCACTACACGCTTGGAATCATGTTTATTGTAGCCGGAATTTTCGTACCCATCGTTATTTTCTATCAGGCATGGGTATACAAGATTTTCTCCTACAAACTCACTCCCGAAGAGTTGGAGTCCAAGCATACCTACTAATCACAGGTAAATAGCTTTAACCAAAGCCCCCGGACCTATCGTTGTCCGGGGGCTTTTTTGTGAGGGACCATACATTTTTACCTAACCCCTTGATGAAAGTTAAGGCAGAGGGTTTGCTCAATGAGGAAAGCCTATGCCTCCCCTCGACCCTATCCGCCAAGACACTGTACCGACAATAAACCACGAATCTTTATCCAGATGTTACCATGGGCCTAGGCTCAAAATAACGCCCTCTCTCAATAAGCGCTGCCTCCCCATGGCGTTTCTTCCCGCGACACTTCAACCTCGCTCCCTTGCCCTCCAACGCAAACTAGCGTAATGAAGATGCGTGCTGTTTTGGTTGGGACGCCTACCGAGCGCGCTTAGGGCTAGTGTTTCCGGGCTTCACCCTGTCCCCTAGCTTCACCCTGTATTCCCAGTTCGATCGGTATGCCCCTAACCCGCCAATTTCACGAGTTTCACCCGTTTTAGTAAACTTGCAGCAATGTGCCCTGAAATGAAAGGTTCGACGACTAATCAAGGCTAACCGCCATTTCCACCACACCACAGACTCAAGTTATGCGTAAAGGCTGGCTACTTTTTTATGAAATACCTCGCCATCGACTATGGAAAAGCCCGCACAGGACTCGCCGTCTCCGACCCCGGCGAGACCTGTTGTTTCCCTAAAAAGACCCTTGCCATGCAAGGTAAAGAAAAGTTTTTTACTGAGCTTCTCCAATTCATACAAGATGAGAGCGTCGAGGGCATTGTTGTTGGCTTACCCCTAACCAACAAAGGTGAAGACACTGAAACCACCCGCATGGTGCGCAATATGACAAGCCGCCTGCGCCACCGCTGTGACCTGCCGCTTTTTTATATGGAAGAATATTTAAGCTCAACCGAAGCAGAAAAGCGCCTGAAAGCCATGGGTAAAAAGGGAAAAGAAATCACCCAGCTTGTGGATCAATTCGCCGCGGTTATTATTTTAGAATCTTTCCTGAACCTCTCTGCACCCCAGCGGCAAAACCTGGCCTACCCTTCAGCCCCAACCCCCGACAATTCTATCCCTGAGCGTCCCTAGGAACACTGTATGCGATATCTTGCCATTTTCTTCCTGTGTATTTTTCTGGCTGTGGGCTACGCGGCCTACGATGCCTACCATTTTTTAAACACACCTGTTGAGCAACCCGGCTCTGACACGCACTTTGAAGTTGAGCGGGGCGCGACCTTCGACAGGGTGGCATGGGATCTTAAAAAGGCTGGGCTCATCACTGATGTAAAGCGCTTTCAGCTCCTTGGGCGCTATAAAAAATCCCTAAGCTCCATTAAAGCGGGCGAATATATCCTCAGCACATCCCTCACACCCCCTCAAGTGCTTGAACAGCTCCTCAAAGGACAAGCTCACCTTGTGCGACTCACCATCCGTGAGGGGCTTCCTTGGTGGGAAACGGCTAAAGCCATTGAAAAGCAAGGTTTCGCCACCTACGAAGATTTTAAGGCTGTTATCCATGACCCCGACTTTCTCGCCCGTCACGCCATTCCCTTCGACAATGCCGAAGGCTTCCTTTTCCCCGACACCTATCTGCTCAATAAGCCCAAAAAACTGGACAAGGAACAAGCTGAATATATCGCCTCCCTTCTTGTTCAAACTTTTTGGAAGAAGAATATCCCCTTTTGGCGATTGCTGGAGGCAAGCCCCGCCCCCAATGACAGCTTTGGCGCAAAGGTCAATGATATTACCAGTGAAACGCCCATAGACTCACTGGGCAAACTGGCTGAATACAGTCATTTGGTCGTTATGCGAGCGCCACTGCCCCAGGCAGATGAATTCGCCATCGCCTATGAGGATGAACTACTCGACGAAGATGCAGCAGAAGATGATTCTTCCGCTGAAAGCTCAACCGCCAAGGCCGACAAAGCTTCTGACAAGCCAGACAACCAAAGCTCGGCGGCAACGACCGCCATCGGGGAAGCCCAAGGAACCAGCCAGACCCCAGCGGACGAAAAAGGGGACGGCAATGATACCAAAGCTCAAAATGCCCATAACCAACAAAGCCTCAGCAAAAAGGCTACGGGTAGCAAAGGTACTGGTCATAAAGACAAGAGTACTCAAGACAATGACAACAAAGACAAGGGTAGCCAAGACAAGGACGAATCCCAGAGTGATGGTAACGATGCAAAGGATGAAGCACGCGATATTCAAGGATTGAGCGTGCCTTTAAGCTTCTTTATGAGTTCGGCCTACGCCAGCGCTACCACCGTAACAAGCCCTCAGGGGAGCCCAAATACGAGTCCAGATACGAGCCCAAACACTAACCCAGCTACTAACCCAACTACCACTGACACCAAGCAAGAGAGTAAGCCCGATACCAGTACCGCCAGCTCATCCGTCGATTCTAGCGCCAGCGAGAGTGCCAGTACCAGTGCCAGCACCAGTAGCATTACCAG
>CAZYJQ010000045.1:0-12573 GCA_964647835.1 uncultured Desulfovibrio sp.
ATCCTTGGGATATCGCCTCAGCCCGCGCCAATAAGGCCATTCAATTCCTCATCAGTAAGGGCGTTAACGCCAAACACCTAAGAGGCATAGCTTACGCCGATACCGACCCCCTTGTCCCAAACCTTAACGGCCCCGAAGCCGTTAATAGCCGTATTGAATTCAGCTTCCACCGACCCGAAGTTCTCTCAACCCTGGGAACCTTTTAAAGAATGACCATGTCCTTAGCTGTGGGGTTTTTCCCCTCAAATTTCTCGCAAAGAGCCTATAGCAATAAAGACAACCTTTCATCTTCCCCGAAAAAAAGGTTTTAAAGCCATGAGTGAAGTCGCCGTCTCGCCCCTTTCCCTTCTCCATTCATAGCTATCTCAGCCCGAGCAGCACCCGCCACCTCTCCCATTGCCTGATGGCCTATGATAATCTATTTCAGGTATTGCAGTTTCCACTCCCACAAAAAAAGAATCGCTGTTTCCATTTCGCTTAAGCGCTCTTGCTTGTTTTGTAAGCACCCCACCACATCATCGAAAGAGGCGTGGAGGGGCAGGTTTTCCTTCTTGAGCAAGTTCAGCAATTCTTTATGATATTCTTCGGGCAAAGCTGTTAGGGCGGCTGGTTCCTCTTCTTTGCAAAAATCCTTTACTCTCTCCTCGACAAAATCGAGTAATGTCTTCATTCGGTGTGTATATTGATGATCTTGTATGACCCGTTGGTGGGCACGTTCAATATACGCGTCTCTTTCATGAGGATTGGCCAAAAAGTATTGTATTTTTTCCCTCAAATCTTCAAGACTGGTGAAGCGCGCCAACTCATCTGGGCCAAAAAGCTCGTCCATTAAGCCCCGCTGGTCAACAAGCTGAAAAACTTGGGAAGAAGCCAATTCAAAGGTTCTTGGATTAACAAAATCCCCCTTGCCCACAAGAACATCAGCCACAACGCTGGAATGCAGGTTGATATTAATGGTGCTGGCGTTATAAACCTTTACTGCCTCTTCAGAGCTCATGCGGGCACCGTCTCGCTGGAGATAAGGCGCGAGCTCGGGCTCGTCTTCCCATTCCGTTCCCCAAATCTTAAAACCGGGCTGAATAAGTTCCTTGAATGCGCGTCTGCGGTTTGGATACCCCGCTCCCAAAAAACTGACCGTTGCTTCAAACTCCTCCCTCTCCTCAGGACTTAAATCCTGACGTTTATGAAAGTCAGGCAGAGCGGCAAGGGGGAGATACAAGGCATTTTCAACGCCTATGGCACGCAGTTCTTCTAAAAACGGATTTTTCTGGATCACAGCGAAAACATCATAATAGGGAGCAAGGGTGCGCCAGTACGGAAAGAGCTGATAATCCTCAACAAACCACATGGCTGTAGGTATACCGAGTTTTTTGAGGCGTTTTAACCCTTGTCGCCCCAAGGGAGCCTGGGCCATACAAAACACCAGATCGGCTTTAAAATGCTCAGCCTTGGCGCATATGGCATGGGTCATAACCTGTAAAAAATTATTCTCTAAAAATTCCCGCTGTTGCGTTGATACACGTAAATCCTGCAGAGCCGAGAAGGCGCTATAAAACGAAGGAGACTCAAAAACTTCCACCAAGCACCCAATCTCACGCAAAGCCTCTGCGCAATAACGCCCAATGGGGAGCGAGCCCCCATACAAAGGAAGAACAACTACTATTCTTTTCATATCCATCCTTAATTCGACAATAAGGCCAGTGTATTGAATCCAGAAATAGACGGGAACACTGATACACGGCATCAAAAAAGTAAGCAAGACAGGCCACTCTTCTTACGGCGAAACAGGGCATTGTCCTGGCCTCAATTCATTTTTCTTGTCTCTACCCTCAGCCCCTTGGCGCCACGACTGCTTTTTTGCTCTTGCCTAAAACTTCACTCCAGTTGAATCGCATTTCCAAGTAAGTGTTTTATCCTATCTGTAAGGCTTATCTGGACGCCAGGCAATTCCTCTTGTTAGACAGCCAGGAAGTCATTCGCGCCATCCCAGCCCATTTGTGTCACCTTGTAAGAGCACAATAAACCTACCACTCTCTCAATCTTCATTCAATGGGATAGGCTGGCTATTTCCGCAATTGCCCTTTCTTTTAAGGGCAAGGTCTTCTGTAAACGATAGAAAATAAAACTGAGGAGTAAAAAAACAAACACCAAAAGCGTTTTTTCGCGTCCCAATTCCCCCTAACTACGCACAATGGCAAATCTTTCCTTTACGAATTCTCCTCTCTCCTCTATTAAGTAAGGAGCATTTTGAACATGGACTCATGTTACCGCTAATTACTTCACCGGAGGAATCCTCATCCATGACTAATAAAAACAATGTGGCCCAACCTGAAAAGCAGGTTTTAGTCAACGCCATCTCCCTAGAGACCTTTGTCTGCCTCGCCCTGCTTGTGGGCTCCTTTGTCCTGATTGGCAATAAAATGGGCGTGGCCAACATGTTTGGCACGGCCATAGCCACGGCTTACGACCTCCTTATCGGAACGGTCTTTTTCATTATGGCCCTTGCCGTTGTGGCTGGCGGCGCGGCGAGTTTCATGGCTGAATTTGGCGTAGTGGCGCTTATCAATAAAATCATTTCACCTCTTATGCGCCCTTTATACAACCTCCCCGGTGCGGCTGTTCTTGGCATTATCGTTACCTTTCTTTCTGATAACCCCGCCATCGTGGCCCTCGGCAAAGAGCGAAATTTCATTAAATATTTCACCTATAGCCAGCGCGCCCTTCTTACCAACCTTGGAACAACCTTTGGCATGGGTCTCATCCTCTCAACCTTCATGATTGCCCAGGCCAAAGACTCGACTTACTTAACAGCCGTAGGTGTCGGGGTTGGCTCTGCCGCCCTCGCTAGCATTATCAGCGTAAGGATAATGAGCATTTTCTGTAAAAAATACTATGGTCCCCTTTCCAATACCCTCGTTGACGTTTCTGACATCAACGAAGAAGAATACGACCTCATGAAATATAGAAAAATTCGTGAAGGTAGTGTTGGCTACAGGGCCCTTAGTTCGCTTTTGGATGGTGGCAAATCAGGTGTTGACCTTGGCATCTCCCTCGCTCCCGGTGTGCTTATTATTTGCACAGTCGTCATGATGCTGGTCTTCGGCCCCAACGATGAAACAGGAGCTTACACAGGCAAGGCCTATGAAGGTATCGCCCTCATCCCTCTCATTGCGCAAAAAATTGAATTTATCCTGACCCCTCTCTTTGGTTTTAGTAGCCCAGAAGCCATTGCCTTCCCCTGTGTCGCCATAGGAGCCGTCGGAGGCGCCATGGGCCTCGTCCCTAGCCTCTTGGCAAAAGGGCTCATCGGAGCCAACGACATCGCGGTCTTTACAGCCATCGGCATGTGCTGGAGTGGTTACCTCTCAACCCATATCGCCATGATGGACGTTTTAGGCGCGCGTGGCCTAGCCGGTAAAGGAATTTTAAGCCACACCATAGCCGGACTGTGCGCGGGCATGATGGCAAACTGGATTTTCCACCTCGTTATAGCCCTATAAAACCTCCTTCCCCCTAACGACTCAAAAGCCCCTCTCAAGAAGTATGAGAGGGGCTTTTTTAAACAAAAATGTAACAGATTCTCAAGCCTTGTTGGTGCGAAGAGTCCTCACTCCAGTAAAGCATTCGCGTTACCCTCTAGAGACTTCGCTAGGATGGATGTAAAATCCTAGTCAGGCTACTCGCGAGACAGTCCGCCAGAATGTCGCCAGAATACCTTGGGAAAGTTGCTAGGATGCCTAAAAACAGCTTTATGTTGTCTTTATCCTTTCTGGCAACTGCCAATCCCGTTCACGATATACGAGCTCACCAGTTTCTTTGGGCAAGGACTCCAGCTCGCCAAGCATAGTTTCTTTCAGCAGGCCACGCTTTTGAGCCCGTAAGGACGCAAAGCCCTCCTCCCCATCCACACGGGTATAGGTGGCCCCAAAGGAGTCAAAATTGCTCACAAGTCCACAAAGCCCCTTGGCCCAGCGGTCATCAAATCTGCCGCTCAGGTAGGCTAAAAAAGCGGGGTCACTGAAAGGTTGCAAGCACCGAACATCATAAGGGCAAGGCTCAGTTTCCAAGCAAGGCGAGCACATGGCGACGCTTTGCCAAATTTTATGCCCAAGCCCGTAAGGGCCCGTTTCAAAACACCAGGCCGAAGAAAGGAAAAAGCCCTGAACTGGCACACCATAATGAGCCGCCATATGCATCAAACCCGTATCAGGCGTCAGTATCATGTCGAGACCTGAAAAAATAGCTTCCAAGTCCAGTAAGCCTGTTTTCCCCGTTAAATCTTCCACTTGCTTCACAATGGGGGCGGGTAAAGCCCCTAATATTTCACGCGCAAGGCGCCTTTCGCTCTTTGTGCCTAGCAAAACAAAAACAGGGCCGTCCTTTGCCTGAAAAACTGCCTGGAGACAAAGGGCTAACACCTCGGCGGGCAAGCTTCGACGAGCGACTTGACCGGAAAGGACAACGCCAATTCGTCCGGAACCCGCCATGCGGGCAATGGGGTTAACCAGTGAAGGCGCGACGGGATTGGGGTGGAAATATGCCCAGTAATCTATGAGGTTCAAGGGTGTTGAGGGCCGATGTTCCGTAAAGCGCTCCACAAGGCTCACCCATTTATCACGCCCTGTCTGTCCTTGTGAAGACCAAAAACCAACACACTGCTCAGGTTCAAATAACCGCGCCAAGGCAAGGGATAAGGGGGTAGAATTCAAAAAATAGACCTTCTCTATTTGCACGAGAGGAAGCGCTTGCAAACTTTGAAGGCATTGTGTCAAAAGACGCTGGGTAATAAGGGGGTCATAAAAAACATCTGGCACTGCCTCGCCCAAAAGAGCGCTCGCGCCAATACTGTGAACATGGCATTCAGGATACAGTGTTTCTGCCAACGCTTTGAGACTCTCGTCAACAAGAAGATGCGCTTTAGTGTTTTGTTCCGCCAAAACGGATAAAACGAGGCGTTTACTTTGCAAAAGATCGCCCATGCGCGCTAGTTGAACAATAAGCACCTGTTTCATCTGGCCTTTCCTCCCCTTGCTCTCTTTCATCTCACCCGATAAGCCTATCCTAGTCACTGGTCTTTCGCAACAAAGGGCAAAGAGAAAAGTCGATATTTTCCCAAGTATTACGAAGCATAAACGACATAGATCGGCATGACACGTAGAGTTTTACAATAAACAGAAATAAACTTGAGTAAACAGACATAAACAACCTTAAGCCACTGGCCCGACAGCCCCACACCCTATCGTGTTCTTTTTGTTTTTCTTCGAGAATTATTTGAACATCATAAAACGCGCCAACAACTTTCATTGCAAGAAGACGGTATTTATGAAATAACACTGTAACGTTTCAAAGCAGACCGAGTTGTCGCAATTTCAAAAAACCGACTCTCCTCTATCGCTCATCTTCTTGCTTTTAACCAGACAATTTTACAAAAAAGGTCACCCATGTCTTTTTTACGAACATCCACAAGTTTTACCCGCTTTAAGCTGACAGAACCAGCCCCGTCCACCCTTTGGAATGAAGTAACGGATAGGCTTCGCAAATACTCCATTACGGATATTGACGAACTCCCTGAAGAGCGCGCCTATGGCTGGACTGCCTTTGAAGATTTCTTAGACACCACCTTTGTTACCCATCCCGTTGAAAAAGGGGTATACCTCACTTTTTCTTTGCGCCTTGATACACGCCGTGTCCCCCCCGCCGTCATAAAGAAATATCTCGCTATTTCCCTTAAAAAGGAAGAGGCCATTAATCAGGAACAAGGCAAGAAATCCATCTCGCGCGACCGCAAAAAAGAATTACGCGAACAGGTAATGCTTAAACTGCGCATGCGCTTTCTGCCTATTCCGGCAGAATTTCAGGTTATCTGGAATACCGCCACGGGTGTTGTCTTTTTCTCGTCCACCCAAGGTAAAATGATAGATCTTTTTCAAGAACATTTTTCTAAAACCTTTGAACTCGACCTAGAACCTATCACCCCTTACGAGTTAGCCGCCTCCATGATGTCTGACACCGCGGCACTGGACTCCTTAGACACCCTTGAACCAACAACCTTCGCGTAAACTATTATGTCAAATATACCCTATCTCGGTGAAACAACCGATCTTATTCTTGGCGAGGAATTCCTTACCTGGCTTTGGTTTAAAAGCTCCACTGGCGCTATTTTTAACGATAGTAACGGACGCCCCTTTACCACCACCATGGAACAGCGAATCGTTGTTCAAGGCGGCGAAGGCGACCATGTGGAAACCGCCAGCGTTTCAGGCGTGTTCTCTGAATTACGGGAAGCCCGCATGGGCCTCAGCACGGGTAAAAAAGTCACCCGAGCCCTTATCAAAATCGAGCGCGACCCCGAAGAATGGCAAGTAACCTTGAAAGCCAACGATTTTAGCCTTAATTCCCTGAAAACACCCAAGATTGAGATGGAGGGCGACGATGACCCTGACGCTGTCATTCTCGAAAAAATCTCTCTCATAGAAAGTTGCCTTGAGCTCATTGACGCGCTCTATAAAAGCTTTATTACCATTCGTCTTTCCAAAGAATGGCAAGAAGAAGTCGCCACCATGCGCCAATGGATTCAAGGATAGCTTCCATGGCTTCCCGGTCACTTTCTGCCCAGCGCCTTACGCATATGCTTCGCTTGATGGCGAAAAAAACCATCTGGATACTGACGGTTTTCATCGGCATTACCATTATTAGTTTTGCCGTCATTCACCTAGCGCCGGGGTCACCCACTGACCTTGAAACCACCATGAACCCCCAGGCCGATGCCGAAGCCCGAGAACGGCTGGAGCAATTCTATGGGCTCGATAAACCGCTCCATATTCAATACGCGAACTGGCTCTCCCGCATGGTACGCCTTGATTTTGGAAATTCCATGAGCAGTGACGCCCGCCCTGTCCTTGAGATTATCAGCGAGGCTCTGCCCGTCACCCTGTGGCTCAACGCTACCTCGCTGGTCTTAACCCTTCTTCTCGCCGTGCCCATTGGCGTTTTCGCCGCCAAATACCGTGGTAAGCTCTGGGATAAAATATCAACTCTCATCGTCTTCATTGGCTTTGCCATGCCGGGCTTTTGGCTGGCTCTTCTGCTCATTCTCTACTTTTCCATTGATTTACAATGGTTTCCCATTTCAGGACTCAAGTCATTTACCTACGAGACACTCTCTCCCTTTGGCAAAGCCCTTGATATTGCCCACCACCTTACTCTCCCCTTGTTCATTTCAGTTTTCGGGAGCCTCGCGGGCATGTCCCGCTACATGCGCTCGTCCATCCTTGAAATACTCCAGCAAGACTTTATCCTTGCCGCTCGAGCCAAAGGTTTGTCAGAGCGAACGGTTCTTTTTCGCCATGC
Source organism: uncultured Desulfovibrio sp. (assembly GCA_964647835.1). Taxonomy (GTDB): domain Bacteria; phylum Desulfobacterota; class Desulfovibrionia; order Desulfovibrionales; family Desulfovibrionaceae; genus Frigididesulfovibrio. Next base: position 7,351 of record CAZYJQ010000045.1, read on the forward strand.
CCTTGGCAACGCCATGCTCCCCATGATTACCCTCCTTGGCCTCTCCATCCCCGGCCTTATCGGGGGCAGTGTTATCATCGAATCCATCTTCTCCTTGCCCGGCATGGGTCAACTTTTTTATAAGGCCGTTATGGGCCGAGATTATTCCCTTATTATGGGCAACCTCGTCCTTGGCGCAGGCCTCACCCTTTTGGGCAACATCGTGGCCGACCTCTGTTATAGCCTTGCCGACCCCCGCATTCGAACGGGCATGGGGCAAAGGGGGCAATAGTCATGCGACGCACAGCCAGTAACACCGTATATTTATGGATTGGCGGTACCATTGTGTCCCTTGTGACCATTGCGGCCCTCTTCGCGCCCCTGCTGGCGACCCACTCCCTCGCCCCCGACCTTGACGCTATTTTCGCCCCTCCTTCCCTGACTCATTTTTTTGGCACCGATTCCTACGGGCGAGATGTTTTTACCCGAATGCTCTATGGCGCGCGGGTTTCTCTTTGGGTGGGTTTTGTGTCCGTTGGCATCAGTATTAGCATCGGCCTAAGCATCGGCCTTGTGGCGGGTTATTTTCGAGGGATTATCGATGAAATTTGCATGCGCCTAGTGGATATTATGCTCTGTTTTCCATCGTTTTTTCTCATTTTAACTGTCGTGGCCTTTTTGGAACCCTCGGTCTTTAATATCATGATTATCATCGGCCTAACCTCATGGATGGGGGTAGCGAGACTTGTACGGGCCGAGACCCTAAGCTTGCGCGAACGGGAATTCATCAGCGCGGCAAGGCTCGCCGGTGCGTCAACCACACGCATCCTTTACCGCCATATTCTGCCCAACGCCATGGGGCCTGTCCTCGTGACCGCCACCCTTGGCATAGCCGGAGCCATCCTCGTCGAATCCTCCCTGTCCTTTTTGGGCATTGGCGTTCAGCCTCCTGACCCCAGTTGGGGCAATATCCTCCTTGAAGGTAAACAAGCCCTTGAAATCGCTTGGTGGCTCTCGGTCTTCCCCGGTTTGGCCATTCTCTTCACTGTTCTTGGCTATTACCTTGTTGGCGAATATTTACGAGAAATCCTCGACCCCCGAACGGAGCAATAATCAAGCCACGCCCTCAATACAAAATGTAACCGAGTACAAGAATGACCCTCACAGGGGAGTAAGCGCCACAATAGCATCACCACAAGATGAGCTTTACTATCAACGGCCCTTTTCTCCCATCTACTATGAGCTCAACATCACTTTAAACCAATGAAGCGCGCCCAATACACTGGGAACACACTAGAAAAATATTTCCACAATAACCCTCAATGGTATAACAAGACTCATGAAGCCCCTTGCGAGGAATCGCCCTTCACGATAGAATATACAATTGTCTCCTTTTTTACGGTGGCCTTGTTATGTTAGAATTATTACGCATTAAAAACCTCGCCCTTATCGAAGACCTTGAGATGGAATTTTCTCAAGGCCTTAACGTGCTCACAGGTGAAACAGGAGCGGGGAAAAGTTTTATTCTCAAAGCCCTAAGCTTCGTTACTGGGGAAAAACTCGAAGCCAACCTTGTGCGCCCCGGTAAAGATAAAGCCATTGTCGAAGCGCTCTTTGTCGTTGACGGCGAAGACCTTATTATCAGGCGAGAACTTACCGCCGACACTGGCCGTAGCCGCTTATATATAAACGACCAGCTCAGCTCCCTTGAGGTGGCTCGAGACATGCGCCATGCTCTGCTTGTTCACACCAGCCAACATGGTCAACAACAGCTTTTGCAAGCCGCCTATCAAGCCGCCATGCTTGACGCATTCATGCAAGAACCTGAATTAGTAGAACAAAAAAACAATCTTCTTAAACAAGTCAACGAAATACTCGCCAAACGCAAAGAGCTGGAACAAACTGTCATTGAGCTTGAACAAAAGCGTGAAATGCTGGAATTTCAACAGCTGGAAATCGACCGTGTGGCTCCCCTGCCCAATGAAGAAGAGCAACTGGAAAAACTCAGGGAATCGCATAAAAACCATGCTGACATTGAAAACTATTCTGGCAAAGGATTGGAAGCCCTCCTTGGCACCGTAGACGGAACTGGTCTTTACGCCTGCCTTGGAGAACTAGAAAAAGCCGTTGGTCGCCTCATGGACTTAGACCCCGACCTTGACCAAGAGCTTCAACACACCACCGAATGGTTTCTGGATATCCAAGGGAAATTGCGTGACATGGAGTCCAATTTACGTGGATTATCAGCCCGCACCTCCCAAGATGCCGACATTGAACACATTGAATCGCGCCTTTATGCTCTTTCCCAGCTTAAACGCCGCCTCAAGCGTCCTTTGGCGAGTATCTTAGCCCTCAAGGAAGAAATCACTGAAACTCTCGATTTTCTTGACAATAGCGAGCTTGAACGCAAACAACTCATTAAGGAAGAAGAGGCGGCCTGCGACCTTTTGGCCAAAACCCTCAAACGCCTCAATGAGTGTCGCCAACACTCGGCAGAAGATTTCTCTCGGGCCTTGGAACAAGAGCTTGCCAAGCTGGGTTTTTCAGAATACGTCAAAGTCGCCTTTGATTTTTCTCCTGTTCAGCTTCATAAAGAGCGCGAAGATTGCGTTGAACTTAAGGGACGTCTGTTATGGATGCCTAACCCCGGTCAAGCCCCGCAACCACTGGACAAAATTGCCTCAGGTGGGGAGCTTTCCAGGTTTCTCCTCGCCTTCGTTACCCTCATGAGCAAAAACAACCCTGAGTCACCCGTGATGATTTTTGACGAAGTTGACACCGGTGTAGGTGGCCTGACCTTAAATAGCGTTGCCCAAAGCCTTGAAGAGCTTTCTGCCTCACATCAGCTTTTGCTCATCACCCACTGGCCGCAATTAGCCGCCAAAGCAAAGAATCATTTTTTTATCCAAAAAAGCATCAGTGAGGAACAGACCTTCACCCATTGCGTGGCCCTTACAGGCGATGATATAGCCAAAGAGCTTTCCCGCATGGCTGGCGGCGGTGAACAGGGCAAAGCCTTTGCTGACAAACTCGTATAGTATATTGTTGAGGCTGAAACTTTTCTCTAACGCGAGGTAGGTATCTATACCCGCCATAATGGTTACACAAATCATGTGTCCCCTGAGAGATATTTCGCAACGTTAACCACAGAAAAACAGAGGGCGCAGAGTCATACCCTTATGAAAGCTTGTCTTCTTATTCACGGCATCGGCGGTATCCCCGATGAACTTTTTCTTATTAAAAAAACCCTTGAGACCATGGGCTTTTATGCCCACACCATCACCTTGCCGGGTCACGATACTTCCGTTGAGGATTTTAGAAAAACGTTCTTCAAGGATTGGTACGCCTTCGCCGAAAAAGAATACCTCAAGCTTCAAAGACAATACCAGTCTGTCGCCATTGTGGGCTTTTCCCTTGGAAGCGCCATAACCTTAAAACTAGCGGAAAACCACAATCCCACGGCTATTTGCCCCATCGCGCCGCCCATTTATAGCCTGTGGCAACGCGCCCTTGCTCAAAAAAACCCCAAACTTCTTCTGATGCCACTCTATCAGTATATACGCCCTGTTATTTATAAACCTCGGAAACAACAATCGCGCGAATTTGTGCCCGTTAAAGGCTATGAAGGCGTTACAGCAATCCCCCAGCTCCTCAGCCTTTTTAAAGAACTGCCGCGCATACGGGAAAATCTCGGTAAAATCACCTGCCCCGCTCTATTCATCAACGACTTGCACGATACCTTCACCCTGCCCTACGAATGCATAACCGTTGCCAGAGAAATTTCTTCGGAACATATCGAATTCAAGATTCTGCATATCCAAGAAAAATTCACCAGCCATCATATGGTCACCATTCATGTGGAAACAAGGGACACAGTCGCCGCCACCATCGCTGACTTTTTAAGGCGAGTCGTTGAGCCATAACAATCCGCTTCGCTAAGAAATAACTGAAGTTTTTTAAAGGGAAGGCCCTGCCTTCCCTTTACCCATCCGCCAAGGAAGTTCCTTCCTTGGAACCTATATTTTAGTTCTACACGCTCAGCTCCGCTTAGATACAACAGTCACTATTTAATAACACTTTTTCCCTTATCAACCTGCGGGGTTGCAAGGGCATCATGCCCTTGCCGGGGTCTGCATTATACTGTTCCCAGAGCCCCAGATAACCCGACCTTATTAAATAGCTGTCTTTTAATAACTAAGCATACAAAAAGGGAAGGCTCTGCCTTCCCTTTACCCATCCGCCAAGGAAGTTCCTTCCTTGGAACCTATATTTTAGTTCTACACGCTCAGCTCCACTTACACACAACAGACACTATTTAATAACATTTTTTCCCTTATCAACCTGTGGGGTTGCAAGGGCATCATGCCCTTGCCGGGGTCTGGGGCAGAGCCCCAGACAACTCTCTCCATACCCTAAGCAAACATAAAAGAACGACGCTCCGCCAAAGGCAGAGCGTCGTTATACAGCTAACTCGTAGGGAAAAACAGCTTAGACTAGAAGCCGAATCCGTCACTGTCAGAACCGGAAGCTCCAAAGCCGAAGCTATCGGGAACGCCTCCCTCTTCCTCAACAGGGGCAGCTTCAGCGCCATCACCGGCAGCCACAGCAGCGCCAGCGGCGCCAACAGGCAAGGAGGCCAAGGCATCCTTAACAGCGCGGCTTACCAGATCCTTAACGCTTTGCTCGAGGTCAGTTTCATTGATAGCGATTTTTCCGGCAAATCCAGCAACTTCGGCTTTCAATTTACCAACTTCTTCGTTCAGCCCCTTACTTTTTTCTTCGAGGGTCTCAACATTCTTTTCAAGCTTTTCGGCTTTTGCTTTAAAGGGTTCTGCTACTTTAAGCTGTTCAGTCAAATCAGCGATAGCGGCATCTTTCTCAGCAATGGCTTCTTTCATGGCTTCCATAGAATCGAGTAGATTATACAGATCTTTCAGATCAGCGGCCGCCATGGGGAGAATGGACACATTGTCGCCAAAGCGCTTTTTCTGTTCGTCCAGCCAAATGCCATAGCCTTGGTCGGGCGCTTCAGGCATTTGAGCGAATTCTGGCTGAAGGCTGTAGAGCCAACCCTTAACCATGGGGGTTACCACCGCCTTGGTAGTATCACACAATGGACGCTGAACAACGAAGCTCAGAAAGTCCATGGTGCCTTTGTCCACCTTATTGGCAATTACCTCTAACGCCGATTCCATGGGGAATATTTTACGATCTTCAGACATATCAGTCTCCTATTTCAGGCAT
>CAZYJQ010000046.1:0-12541 GCA_964647835.1 uncultured Desulfovibrio sp.
GAAGGGGCGGGCGAAGAAAGGGATATGGTCAGTTTTTGATGGGCTCATAAGTTTACATGCTTGAGGGTAAAGATTGGGCAATATACCATAGGACGAAATGCAAGGCTATACACAGTTGTCGTAAGCGATTGACGTGGGGGTCGCATGGAACAATGGGGTTATAGGGCGTTGAATCATGCTAGGTGCCTGATTTTTTTTGGGAGAGTTTGAGTGGCTCGCCCAGCTTAAAATTCTTTTTAATGCTGTTCCTTGCCGCGTCTGCCTGTGCCTGTGTGCCCGTAACGTCAACAATGATTCTATACCAAGTGCTTTTAGCACCCTTGGAGGTGGTGACACGAGTGGTGTAGCCCGCGGCGGTGAGTTTGTTTTTAAGCTCTAGAGCAGCCTTTTCTTCTTTGAAAGAGGCGAGCTGATAGACAAACTTGAAGGTTGTGGCGTCGCCTTGAGTAGCCGTCTGGCTTTGGGCTTGTTCTGTTGTCCCTTGCCCTGCTACCCTTTGAGTGGCGGAGGTGGGGGGGGTGAGGGAAGGAGGAACCGTGGTAGAAGGCGCAGTCGCCGCTCCCTCTTGGCGTATATTGGCGCGATAAGCTCTGTCCGCCTCAGCTATAATATTGCGGCCGTTAGCATCCATGTTGTCGCTTGGCTGTTGGGTCTGCGCAGGCCTTTGACCTGTTGCGGAGGGGGCCGTGCCTCGTTCAGGGCTGGTTGTTTGCCCTGCTTGGGGCATCATCTGGGCCACTTGGGGAATAATGTTTTCCGGTTCATAGCCACGGCCCACAACGAGACCTAAAAAGAAAAACCAAGAAATCAAAATCAAGGAGACAACGCCAAGCAATATGGCTTTGGGAACCGTAAGGGTAAGGGTGTATGTTTTGGCTAAAAAGGTGTTTTTCACTACATTGCTCGTTGACTAATATGTTTTTTACCTATGCGATACATAGCTAATCTTGTTTAATACCCTTAAAAAGACAGGTGGAAAACGCCGCGCCTGTCATGTGGTTTATCATGAAAATGGGAAACCGACATGGCTAGCCAGTATGGGCAAGTCGATTCTACATGCTTTCTGGCGCTGAAACTCCCAAAAGGTCAAGGCCGTTATGAATTATCTGTCCTGCTGCTCGCAATAACCGCAAGCGCGCGAGGGATAAGGGGGCGTTGTTCTCATCCAAAACGTGATGGCTGGCGTAGTATTTATGCAAAAGTCCCGCGAAATCCATAAGGAAATAGCTTATAAAGTGGGGGGCTTTTTGGCTTGCCGCGTCTTTGGTTATTTGGGTAAACCTGTCCATCTCTTTTAAAATATCGGTTTCTTCGTCTGAGGTCAAAAGCGTGATATCGGCACCATCGATATTGGTGAGGTCTCGTTCTGCTCCGCGGCGCAAAAGAGCGCAGATACGGGCGTGGGCATACTGTACATAATAGACAGGGTTATTCATGGTGCGTTCGGTGACCAGATCAAGGTCAAAGTCGAGCTTGGAATCGCTTTTACGGGAAAGAAAAATAAACCGCGCGGCGTCAACGCCAACCTCTTCAAGTACCTGAGACAGGGTTTCAAACTTGCCCGCTCTGGTGGACATAGCTATTTGTTCGCCATTTTTCATGAGGTTGACGAGCTGAACCAGTATAACGTCAAAGCTCTTGGGGTCGCGACCCAAAGACTCAATGGCGGCCTTGACACGGGGGACATAGCCATGGTGGTCGGCGCCCCAAACGTCAATGAGCTGGTCGAAGCCACGGGCGTATTTATTGGCATGGTAAGCAATGTCGGAAGCGAAGTAGGTGAGGCTTCCGTCGGATTTTTTGAGAACCCGGTCTTTGTCGTCACCCAGCTTGGTGGAGTTAAACCACAAAGCACCGTCTTGTTGGTAGGCAAAGCCTTTTTCTTCCAGCAGGGCGAGGGTCTTGGCAACGGTGTCGTCACTGACGAGGCTGAGTTCAGAGAACCAGTTGTCATGGTGAACGCGGAAATTTTTCAGGTCGTTTTTGATGTCTTCGAGGATGATGTCCTTGCCGTAAACATAGCAGGCGTCAATGCCTTCGTCTTCTGACAAGTTGGCGAGGTCTGGTGTTTTCTCAAGCATTTCCTGCGCAATATCTTTGATGTAGGCGCCTTGGTAGCAATCTTCAGGGAAAACAATGGATTTGCCTGATATTTCTTGAACACGTAGCCAGATGGACTTGCCGAGGGTGCGCATTTGCAGACCGGCGTCGTTGACGTAATACTCCGTTCCAACTTCATACCCCGCAAAGGCGAGCACCCTTGCCGTCGAATCACCCACGGCGGCGCCACGGCCATGGCCAATATGCAGTGGGCCTGTGGGGTTGGCTGATACAAATTCCACTTGAATCCTGGTGCCCTTACCAATATCAGAAGAGCCGAATCGTTCTTTTTGACTGTCCACACGGGTAATGTTTTCCTGCCAAAAGTCATTGCGGAAGGTGATATTTAAAAAACCGGGCCCGGCGATATCGACCTTATCAATGAAGGGGGACGCGAGACGAAGCTTTTCAGCGATAGAACCCGCCAATTCGCGGGGATTTGTTTTGGCCTCTTTGGCGAGAACCATGGCGCAGTTACACGCGAGGTCGCCGAATTTTTTATCGCGTGGCAAATCCAGAGTCATTTGAGAAGACCATGAAAAGCCCATTTCATTCAAGATAGGTGTAATCAGTGAGGTTAAAAAAGAACAAGAGTACATAAGACCTCTGTATAGGGTTACGGGTTTGGCTTGTTATATCTTGGGGTTGCGCGCCACGGCAACATCGCATGAATTCAATACAGTGTTTGTCACTTGCGCTATGCGCTGGCTGATGACAGCAAACGCTTGGGTGACTTGCCAATATATACTGTATTGACCTCCAAGCCAAGTGCTTTATACACCTCCTCGAGGGCCCTTGAACAGCGCTTATGAAGCTTTGGGATTACTCTTTTTACGCCTGTGCGGTTCGTCACTGCCTATCTTTTTTTTGTTGATAAAGCTAGCTTCGACCATAAAAGATACTCTGAACAGAGCGCCAAGGAACATGGTGGGCTTTTATGTGCCTGTTGGGTATCGAATGGAGCCAAGCTAGGCACATCGGATTGAGTCCAATGGCTCTAACCAGCAAGCTGGGATAAAATAAGACTCCACGGGGCTACATGGCGTATCACTAAGGTCTACTTGCTCAAGGAGTCGACTCGGCTAGCCTTGATGTTTGGATGTTCCATTGCTTTACACGGCTCCCCGATGTCCTTCGAGTTGGACAAAGTGAACCTAATAGAACCTAGCCGGTACGCGAACAGACCCAATGCAGTAAAAATGTCAAACTAGGGACGTATCTGGGCGAGATACAATACTATTAAAGACTAAAAAGAGAGAAAGCGGACGATGAGAAAAAATACTTTTCGCACCATAGTTCAAGCAGGTTTTGTCCTTTTCTATGTATGGATTGGGCTTCGTTTTTATCAGTATGTGCAGTGGGCCATGGGGGAGTCGACCCTTTATGTGGAGCGTCCTGTGGCAGTTGAAGCTTTTTTGCCCATCGGCGCCATAATCAGCTTCAAGCGTCTTTTATTAACTGGGGTGTATGAAACCGTTCATCCAGCGGCCCTTACCCTTTTTATCTTAGCCCTCTTTTTGGCCTTTTTCATGAGGAAAAGTTTTTGCGGATACCTTTGTCCAGTTGGCGGCGCGCTTTCCCTTGTGGAAAAAATGGGAGATGCCGTTGGCACAACACGCCGGCCCCCACGCTGGCTAAGCTATCTTCTTTATGTTCCGAAGTATCTCCTTTTGGGGGTTATCTTGTTTATTTTGGCGCAGATGGGCACGAGGGAAATTGAAGCCTTTGTGGCAACCCAATATTGGCGGGTTTCAGACTCACGCATGCTACTGTTTTTTTTAAATCCTACTGTACTTACCTTGGCTATTCTCGGCGTAATTATTGTCGGCAATTTACTCATAAAAGGCTTTTGGTGTCAGGGATTTTGTCCTTATGGAGCGCTATTGGGCATTGTGTCATGGTTTTCGCCATTGTATGTTCATCGTGACGAGGGGAGTTGCATTACATGCGGCAAGTGTTCAAAGGCCTGTCCCTCGCGCATTCAAGTGGAGAAGAAAGAAAGAGTGATTAACACGGCCTGTGTGGGGTGCGGGGAATGTGTATCTTCGTGTCCTGTGGAAGGCTGTCTCTCTTTTGCAGTGGGATATGGTAAAAAAAGACGACCCGTGGCGGTTTGGCTTATCCCGTTTGCGACCCTCGTGATAGTTTTTATGGTTTGGGTTTTTGCCGTAAACGCGGGTCTTTGGTATACACCTGTAGACCTCGAACAGGTAAAGCAGGATCATGCGGTTATTCATATGCTCTCTCACTATTAGTGAAAGTTGCATAGGTGGAAACCGATGGGTAGTGAAGAGTGGACTTTGGAAGGTGAGAGTAAAGCGGGATGTTGATGTCAGGCTTTGATGTCGGGCATTGAAGGAACGGGTGATGAGGGAGCGGGGTTTGACTGAAAGAAGGTGGATTGGTGGATGTGTGCGGGGCTTAGGCGGTCAAAAGGGGGGTATGAACTGGGTGCTCCAAAGGGCTGAGTGACGTAGTTAAAGGGTTTTAGGGTGCTCCAATAGAGGAATTAGTCCTTATTCAGCATGAATAACCCTAAAGCAAATCCTCGCTGGAAAAAATTCCCGCTAGGGCGCATACTTAGCCTATAAAAAATTGAAACTCTTAAATAACTTGTCTGGCATATTGAATTAGTGTATCTTTTACACCTCTCATACATTTTCTTGTCTTTTTTATCCTGGAATTTTCTTGGCATTTTTCGCCCATTAGGATTAAAACAGTTACGTTTTACGAGGAGGAGTAGTATGCGTTTAAAACTTTTCGTCTTTGCGCTCATGGGATGTTTCTTGTTCCCTCAGGCCGCTCAAGCAGAAGAATTGACCGGCACTCTCAAAAAAGTTAACGACACAGGCCAAATCATCATGGGCCACCGTGAATCATCCATTCCTTTTTCTTATTATGACATTGAGCAAAACGTTATTGGTCATGCCCAAGATTACTCTAATGCCATTGTCGAAGCCGTTAAGAAAAAACTTAACAGAACCGACATTAAGGTAAAATATTTACCCATTACCTCTCAAAACAGAATTCCCCTTCTTCAAAACGGCACCTTTGACTTTGAATGTGGGTCAACAACCAATAACCTTGAGCGCCAGAAGCAGGTGGATTTTTCCAATACCTTTTTCATTGTGGGAACAAGACTTTTGGTGCACAAAGATTCGGGTATTACCGAGTTTGCTGACCTGAACGGTAAAACTGTCGCCGTAACTGCGGGGACGACTTCTGAAAGAATTCTGAACCTCATGAACGGTAAAGACGGATTTGAAGTACGCATTGTTAGCGCAAAAGACCATGGCGATGCTTTTAGAACCGTTGAGTCGGGTAGAGCGGTTGCTTTTTTCATTGATGACGCCCTGCTTGCCGGCGAACGCGCCAAGTCTAAAAAACCTTCTGACTGGATTCTTGTGGCCAAGCCCAAATCCTATGAAGCTTACGGTTGCATGGTTCGCAAAAATGACCCTGCCTTTAAAGAACTTGTGGATGCTACCATAGCGGATATGCAGCTTTCTGGCGAAGCGGAAAAATCCTTTGATAAGTGGTTTAAAAACCCCATTCCTCCCAAGGGCATGAATATGGATTTTGATCTTTCCGAAGAAATGCAAGCTTTGTATAAGGCTCCTACTGATAAAGCCTATGATTAATAGGGTTCATCACTTCGGTTGAGTCTTCGTCTTATGACATCGTGCAAAAGCACTACTCGTTAGTGCTTTTGCCTTTTTATCAACGAATAGCCTAGCTTTTTTACGTATAACAAAGGGTTTGTATGCAGGAACATTGGGATTGGGGAATTTTTTTTCAAGCCGCTCCTTTTGGTGAGGGAACCTATGGCGGCTGGATAATCGATGGCTTGATAGTCACGGTTTTGCTCTTTGCTTGCGCTTGGATAATAGCTTTTTTAGTAGGCTCTCTTTTCGGAATTTTACGCACGGTTCCAAACCGTTTTTTGGCTGGCTTGGGCACGGCCTATGTTGCTATTTTCAGAAATATCCCGCTCATTGTTCAGTTCTTTTTCTGGTATCTGGTCGTACCGGAGTTTTTACCACCGGATTTTCGTCAGTGGTTTAAGTCTGACCTTGACCCTGATATCCAGTTTTTCGTGCTGTCCGTTTGTTGTTTGGGGCTTTTTACCGGGGCAAGGGTGTGCGAGCAGGTGCGCTCGGGAATTTCCGCTTTGTCCGACAGCCAGTTCCACGCCGGTCTCGCCTTGGGCTTAACTCTTCCGCAAACCTATTTTTATGTGGTTATGCCCAATGCCTATCGCATTGTCTTGCCGCCCCTCACCTCTGAGATGTTGAACATGGTAAAAAACACGGCTGTTGCCTCAACCATCGGCCTCATCGAACTATCCTCTCAGGCAAACCGTATTTTGGACTTTTCAGGCCATGCCTATGAATCGTTCATCGCCGTTACCGTGGCCTATGCTTTGCTTAACCTGGTCGTGATGAAAGGAATGCAAATCCTTGAAAAGCTCGTTCGCCTGCCTGGATTTGGCATAGGGGGACAGCATGCTTAATCTCGATTTTAGCATTATCTGGCCCAGCCTGCCGCTCTTAATGCAAGGCATGTGGGTTACCCTGCGGATAACCATGACGGCTATTTTGGTCGGTATTGTTTGGGGTACCATGCTCGCTGTGGCGCGCAGTTCACCTGTCTGGATTTTACGAGTCTTATCATCTCTTTATGTCAATATCTTCCGCTCCATACCTTTGGTTATGGTGCTCTTGTGGTTTTACCTCATCGTTCCGCAATTTGTGAGCAAGGGTATGCAAAACATGCCCCAGATAGTTCTTGATATCTTTCACCTTAGCCCTCAGACAGATGTGCGCTTTGTTTCAGCGCTTTTGGCTTTTGCCTTGTTTGAAGCCGCCTACTACGCGGAAATTATTCGCGCGGGCATAGGCAGTATCTCTCAAGGGCAAATGCAGGCGGCCCTCGCTTTGGGTATGACAAGGGGGCAGTCCTTGCGGCTCATCGTGTTGCCACAAGCCTTTAAGGTGATGACGCCGCTTTTGCTCACTCAAGGCATTATCCTTTTTCAGGATACGGCCCTTGTGTATGTTATTGGTCTTAAAGACTTTTTCCGCCAGTCTACTATTATTGGCAAAAACTATGGCAGTGAAATAGAAACTGTCCTTTTTGCCGGAATTGTCTACTTCATTATCTGCTCATGTTTATCATTGGCAGTGCATTATTTTAAAACGAGAAAAGCGCATGTCTAGTATTGTATTACCCTCTGAATCCACCGCCGAAATCCCCATGATTGATGTTCGGAAAATTTCAAAATGGTATGGGAACTTTCAGGTCTTAAGCGATTGCTCTACTACCATTGATAAAGGTGAGGTTGTCGTTGTTTGCGGGCCTTCGGGGTCTGGTAAATCAACCTTGATTAAGACTTTTAATGGCCTTGAGCCTGTGCAGCGCGGCGAAATTATTATTGATGGCGTTTCTGTCACGAATAAAAAAACCAACTTGCCTCAACTGCGCTCCAGGGTAGGCATGGTCTTTCAAAAATTTGAGCTTTTCCCTCACCTTAATATTATGAAAAACCTTATGCTTACTCAGCAAAAGGTGCTTAAAAGAAGCTCCGAAGAGGCCGCCGAAAAAGCACATATGTTGCTTAACCGAGTCGGACTTGCTGACCAAGAATCAAAATATCCCGGTCAACTCTCCGGCGGTCAGCAACAGCGTGTGGCCATTGCCAGAGCCTTGTGTATGGATCCCATCGCCATGCTTTTTGACGAGCCCACCTCGGCCCTTGATCCCGAAATGATTAATGAGGTGCTCGACGTTATGGTTGAGTTGGCCTATGAAGGTATGACCATGGTTGTGGTAACGCACGAAATGGGATTTGCCCGCAAAGTGGCTCATCGGGTTTTATTTATGGACGCTGGCACCATTGTGGAAGATACACGTAAAGAACAATTCTTTGAAAATCCGCAAACTGATAGGGCGCGTGACTTTCTGGCAAAGATTATCACACACGATTAAGGGTACCCCTCGTTTTCGGACGGTGGGTGTCTTCTGGATAGGCAACTACCTTCCTGCGTGGAAGTTCATTTTTGGAAAGGATGTTTGACCTCGTGAGGTTGCTAAAAGTACCCTGAGTCTGCTTCTCAGTGTCTGGGCAGAGGATCTCGTACTGCAACATCCATAGGAGCGCTTGTTTATCTAGCGTGCTTAGACCACCTGCATGATGATAGCTATTCTGCTTTACAACACAAAAGGCTCGCTTTAAAGCGGGCCTTTTGTGTTGTAATCCCTTTGTTATACTCATTGTTTTCCATTGCAGTTCCAATGGTTGAGCCTGAGGGGTCGGCCTTTTGAGGACAATCAAGTAAGAAGGATATGTGCTTCAAACAAAAAACCACCCGCAGGTGGTTTGGATTCTTGGTGATAGCCCGTGGGGCTATTGTACGCAATTACTCTGCGCTTTAGTCTGTTTCGTCCAGCAATTCTTCCACGCCTTTAAGGGCGGCGTCAAACTCATAGACTAACAGCTTGCGTTCAAGATTGGTTATGAGGTTGGCTGGTAGGCCGCAGTTCGCCAGAAGAGACTGGTTGTCTTCATAATAGGTAACGGCTTGGGCGTCGTAGTCCTCAAGATAGCGCTGTAGGGTTGCCAGAACTTCTTTTGCCTCGCTTTTGGGGCAAGGGGAGGTTGTTGTTCCTGTCTCATTCGTTGGGGGATTTTGTGTCCCTGTCGCGGCTAGAGCGCCAAAATGCTGTTGTAGACAGACGATGACGCTATTCAGGTTGGCAAAACACTCGGGCATAACGCGATACATTTGCTCAAGGTTTTTCTGACTGGCGGCTTCCTCAAGGAGGGCCGCGCTATTAGTTAATTGAGTGGCGCCGATGGAAGCCGCCAGTCCTTTGAGGGTGTGCGCTATGCGAGCTGGCTCGGTTGCATCCGTGCTCTTGAGAGCCGTGTAGAACTCTTGTTCGGCGTTGGCGTGATGTTCAAGAAACTGCCTGAGTAACTTGCTGTAGAGTTGTTCATTATTGCCTAAACGAGCCAGAGCAAGACGGGTATCTAAATCCTCGAGGTGGATATAGTGCGCAGCGACTTTGTCGGCGAGCGCTTTGGTTTCGTCATAAGGTGGGGTTTCGCTGGTGCACTGGACTGGCTTGCTCAATGCGGGGGCGTCTTGGGCGGTCTCGCCGCGGCTCGCCTCAGGCGACAAGCCTTGAGGAGATGACGTTTGCGGGGCGTCCGTTGGCGCAAGAGTCGCTGTTTCAGGGGCTGGCGAAGGTTGAGAAATATCTCGTTCTTCACCAAGGGCGTCCGTTGCTGTTTGGGCAGAAGACAATTTTCCTTTCCATAGGGCAAGGGTCGCGTAAAGTTTGTCTATTTCAATGGGTTTGGTTATATGATCGTTCATTCCATATTCTAAACAACGATCTTTATCGTCCGTCATGGCGTGAGCTGTCATGGCTATGATGGGGAGTTCTTGTTTGTTCCATAAGGTACGGATGCGGGTCGTGGCTTCATAGCCATCCATGCCGGGCATCTGTAAATCCATAAGGACAATGGAGGCGGCAGGCTTGTCTGGGGAGCCCATAATAAAGTCTACGGCTTCTTGTCCGTCATTGGCGATGGTGACACTGGCCCCAACGCTGGTGAGGAGTTCCTCGGCCACCTGTTGGTTGATGACGTTATCCTCGGCTAGTAATATGGATAGACCGCTTAGGTTGGGGAATGAATCGTTGGTTTCAATAGGTGTTTTCTGGCTTTCAATGACTTGGTCTTTCTCAGAATAATGCAAAGCGTCGTTCAGAGTATCAAAGAGAGTCGATTTATTGATGGGCTTATACAAAATGCCTTTGGCACCGGCATTTTCAGCAAGACGGAAGATATCGTTGTCACCAAAGGCGGTAATAATGAAAATATGCGGTTGAACGCTAAGGGGTAAGGATTTGATTTCCTTGGTGGCCTCGAGACCATTTTTACTTGGCATGCGCCAATCCATAAGGACAATTTTGAAGGGGGTGTCTTTATTGTCGGCGTCGATTATAAGCTCAATGGCTTCGTCCGCGGTGCTGGCGGTTTCGGTTTGAAAATGCATGCTGGTGAGCACTTTTTTCAACAATTTGCGAACGACCTTATTGTCATCCACCACAAGAACTTTGTCTGAGCTGTCAAAGCAATAGGGCGATGGATAGTCAACGCGCGCAGGTAGCTTGCAAAGAACGCTGACGGTAAAAATCGAACCTTTATCAGGCAAGCTTTCAACGGTAATATCACCACCCATAAGATTCGCGAGGCGTTTGGATATGGTAAGCCCGAGCCCAGTGCCGCCATACTTACGGGTCGTGGAGCTGTCGGCTTGAGTGAAGGGGGCGAAGAGTCGTTCAAGCTCATTTTGGCCAATACCAATGCCAGTATCTTGAACTTTGAAGTTCAAGGTTATTTCATCTTCTGTCGTTTCACCCGGAGTACAGGTGATAATAACCTCGCCTTTGTGAGTGAATTTGATGGCGTTGCCAATGAGGTTGGTCAGAATTTGGCTGAGACGCAAGGGGTCGCCAATGACCTCTTTGGGAACAGAGGGCGACACTTCGAACAAAAGCTCCAAACCTTTGGCTTCGGCCTGCTGTATGGTGAAGGCCCCAATTTCATCCAGAAGATCTTCGAGGTTGAAAGTAGCACTTTCAAGAACCATTTGCTCCGACTCGATTTTTGAAAAATTCAAAATATCGTTAATGATGCCAAATAAGGTGGACCCCGCATTGTAAATTTTGTTGACATACATATGCTGACGCGGATTTAAATCGGTTTTCATGGCTAAAAAAGCCATGCCGATAATGGCGTTGAGGGGCGTTCTTATTTCGTGGCTGATGTTGGCAAGAAATTCGTTTTTTGCTTGATGGGCTACTTTAGAAGCTTCAATGGCTTCGATGAGTTCGGTATTGCGCACTTCAAGGGCTGTGGCCATTTCGTTAAAGGCCTGCGCCAGATGACTGATTTCGCCTTGGGAGTGGCTGATATTGACCCTTGCGCTCAAGTCTCCATCGGCCAGCGCTTTGGAGGCGTCAACGATGGTTTGAACAGGTGCTATGATAGCCTTTTGCGCCATCATTGATATGATAAAAACGACAACTATGGTGCCCAAGGCAAAGGCAAAGAGGCTCGTTAAGAGTTCAGCGTTGGCGGCAAAGTAGAGTTCTTTGTGGGGGCAGGTGATAACGATGGCCGAACGTGATTTTTTTGCGGAGGCTGGCTGGATTTTTTGAAACATTACCTCCTGAAGCTCTTTGTTTTCAGGCAGGTAATGGAAATAGCCCTGAGCGTTGGGATCTTCTTTTATGAGGCTGAATAACTGACGGTAGTCATTTTGAGAAAAGGGTGTTTCAGGGCCGCGATGATAAAAAGCTATTTCGTCGGAGTCGTCAACCTTATTGATAAAATGAGGGAGGGAGTTGCATGGAAGGTTGTCCATGGCGCTCTTAATGCTGGCATGGTTGAGGGTCGAGAGCGAGAGAATATAGTATTGTTTGTCGGTTGTGGTTTTATAGGCCAAGAGGTTGATATAATAGTGGTCACCATGTTGTAAAAGTGAGGTAGGGGCATGGCCGGTATACGTCTCACTTCCCGCGGACACAACACCCTGGAAAAAACGCTGATCTTTTAAGTTGGTTATGCCTGCGGCTTCTGCCGTAGAGGCAAGCACATTCCCTTCTTGGTCAGTTACGAGCAAACCCTTAATGTTATCGTTGGTGTGTTGAAGTTCGTCAAGGAGATGCGCTATTTCAGAAGTAGAGCCGCTTTTCATTTCAGGCAGCTTACTAAAGGCAACTAACACACTGTGCTGGTTCTTAATAAGGACATTGAGTTCGGTGACGAGGGTGCTGAGCGAAGCGAGGGTTTTGGTGGTAGATGTTTCGATATTCTGCTTTCGTTTGCTCACGCCCGTATAGATGGTTAGTCCAAGGGCGGGCAAAATCGCGAGGAGAACCAATATGGTAAGTGTGCGTTGAATTGATGTATTGAAAAACATATCTATCAGTGTCTATCCGGCAATTGAGTAATTTAGAATAAGCTTTGAAAGGTGTGCACTCTGTTTTTCGCCTTTAGTCCATACCTTATAGTACCTTATCAGGTGAGCAATGAATAGGCTTTTGCTCGATGTATACATCATTAATTTATGTAACACCAAATAGTTATTTGGTCGAGTAGGTTCAGAGCTTTGTGTGGCCTTCCTCAGTTAATGAAATCGCCCCTATTCATGTCAATGAGCAGCCAAATGATGTGAAGTTTATTAACAGGGTATAGAGTATGAATCAACTCCCTTGAGTGTTGCTGTGTAATAATGAGTTGACATTAGTTGCATGTTGGGGCACAAAATATATAGATAACAAGGTATGCGTATGTCTGACCAGTTAATGAAAACTACTTTTACGTTGGCGGAAGCCGCTGCCTTGCTTAGTTGTCATCCGGAAA
>CAZYJQ010000047.1:0-12210 GCA_964647835.1 uncultured Desulfovibrio sp.
CTTGGTCTGCATAAGCGGGGGGATGTCGCCGACTTCGTCAATAAAGAGGGTTCCCCCGTCCGCTTCTTCAAAGTACCCCTTTCTTGTAAAACTAGCGCCGGTAAAGGCTCCGCGCTCATGTCCGAAAAATTCACTTTCAAAGAGCGATTCCGAAGTGCTGGCTGGGTGAATAGCTACAAAAGCTCCTGTTCTGCCGCTGAGATTATGTAGGTGTCGGGCTACTATTTCTTTGCCCACTCCTGTTTCACCTTGAATGTGGATGCTTGCTTCTGAAGAGGCAACGGCTTCAGCGCAAAGCAGGGCGCATTTCATGCCTTCGCCGACAATGTCATTTGATTCCCCGCAGGCGCAAATGACTTTGTTGTTGGTTAAGGGAATGGGAGACTCGACGCTGGCATAGTCTTGGTGAGCTTTAAGCAAAGAGTGAAGTTGGATTTCCAGATATTTGCCCAGAAAGTTAAGTTCCATGGCAGAAAAAATGGACAAAAATGATAGGGAATCGCCGGAGTCAAAGCAGATAATCCAGGACTGTTCTTCATCGGCTTCAAAGGCAAGGCCAAAGAATGTTTCCGTAATATTACACAATACACCGGGATGAAAAACAAGGTTACTGCCTTCGATAAGCTCGATGCTCTTATGAGATGTTCGTTTATCGGGTGTAGCACTGGTGGAGACTACAACCGTATAGGTGTTGTCTTTTTGCTGGCGGACAATATCTACATGGTTGCATTTGAGGGCTCTGTTGATGGTAGTAATGGCATTTTTAAAAACAGTCTGCATGTCACCTTCCAGCGAGATGGCTGTGAGCTGGCTGTGCAGGAAGGAAATAACCTGATTAAGTTGGTCATAGCACTGAATAAAGCCTTCCTCCATTTTTCCGATTCTTGGTTGTGGAGTAAGGCTCTGTTTTTTATTGGGCAGACGTACTGTTTGAATGAAAAGAACAGAATAGGGTGTGTCGGGGTCAACGGCTTTCCCGATATGGGCGTTAATAATTTTGCGAAGTTTTTTTGCTTCCTTATATTCGTTGGCAATACTGAGGGTATTGGCAAGCTCATGAAGAGTCATCACCATTTCCCGCATATCGCGTTCGTGGTGAAACTTGCTTTTGCTTTCACGCAGTAACTGAATGACTTTTTGAGGAGGCGCCCCTTTTCGTCTGAGACGTAGAGCTTTAATACGTATGGCGGCCCCTTGCATGAGTTGGCTCGACTGCTTAAGAGCCTCGTCAATGAGAAAATCGAGTTCATAATTAGGGATAGGGGCATAGCCGCGCTGTTCAAAGGCATAGAGCATGTCAAAGTTCATGGGGTCGAGGAAGGACGCATGGGGGATGCCTTTGTCTATGGCGTATTGTGTTTCCTTCAAAAGGATGGTGTGGGCGTATCTCGTTTTACCCATGAGAAAGTGATACATGGCGAGGCCTCTGGCTGTGCTGGCAAAGGCCATGGGATCCTGCTTGGCGTTAGCGCAGGTGTATAGAAAATTTATCTGTTCAAGGGCGAGGTCAAGCTTGTCTTGACGTAAGAGAATAAAGCAGTAGTGGCAACGCCATATGAGAGAAATGGCGTTTTCTTCCTTGTTTTCAACAAGGTCTAAAAGGGCGCGGTAAATATACTCCGAAAGGGAAAAGTTGCGCATGTGCATGGCAATATGGCTTAAGCCTGTGGCAACCACGCTGAACAATTGCACTTCGGAGTTACCGCTAATGCTTTCCATGACACTGAAAAAGTTTTTATAAATGGAAAAGTAGGGGGTGTGGCGTAGCAAGGCGGGGTAGTCCGCGGCGCTTACCGCTCCTTCTAGGGAGTTAAGCGAACGCATCATCTCTTTGGATATACTTCCTTTTGAAAGGGAAAACATGGTGAATTTTTTTATCATATCCATATAGAGGGGAAAACCGTCAGAACACAGGGCGAGGTCTACCTCGTAGTAAAGCGAGGCAAGGGGGGTGGACATTCGGGTATATTTCTTATTGGCAAAACACAAAACCTGCACAAGTAATACTGTTTCGAGAAATTTTTTACTTTGGATAGGTTCAGTTGTGGTCACCAACGAGCGCCCGAGCTGCAGGAAGAAATCAACGGTTAGCTCAAGACAGAGCTGAATGCGGGGGTTTTCACTATCATCTTTGAGTTGTTTGTCTAAAAAACTGAGCCATACTTCAATATAGTCAACCCACACTTCTTCCGTCAGGTAACCTAAGCTGTTTTCAATACTGCTTAAGCGGCAGGATAATCTGAGGCATGAACACGCCTGTCCCACATCCTCTTTGCTGGCTATACTTTTCCAGGTGTTTTTGCCCAAAGGCTGTACAAGGTTTTGTTGAGCCATTTGGTTCAAAATGGTCTCAACCTTGCGGGGCTTAAGGTTGGCGGCGGTAGCCAAAAATTCTTTGGTGCGTGGAGTATTAGACAAGCAGAGAAGTTGCAGAAGGAGCGACTCCGCAATGGGGGGCGATTTCATGTTGGGTTCTTTACGCATGGGCACTCACATATCCTTAAACTGTTCAGTCAAAAATAGACCCTACTTCAGGCTTTAAGCGATAAATAGAGCGGCTAAGTGCTGGGGAGACTGGCTAGGTCGCTCGATGGCTACTTATGACTTGAGGCCAAAATTTCGAAAAAAATAAGCATCCTCACGATGCAACTTCTCCTATCTTATTGCCAGTTTATTCACACGCTACGGTATTCTTGTCTGAAAATCAAGAAAGCTTGTCCAAAATTTCGCAAACTCTTGTGTGTTTCTCATGTGGATAATCATGATTATTGTCTATATAGCTGTATTTCAATGATAATTTTGATTGGAACGGCTTTTGCTTTATATAAAGCAGAAGCCTGCTGTGCCGAAGGGCGTCTAGGTATCCTGATGATACTTACCTTCTCGCCAAGGCGTACAGCAGACCACATGGAAACGGCTCTTAAAGGCCTCAGTCTCAAAGAGGATAGTAATGGATCAGCACTTTCTTATGGATACTATTGAAGCGTTGTCTTCTTTTACAGAAACACCCGGCGAAGGGGTAACGCGATTTTCTTGGTCTGAAGCCGACAGAAAGGCCCGTTTCTATTTATCTGAACAATTGGAAAGGATGGGTCTTGCCCCATGGACAGATGGCATCGGTAATCTGAGGGCAACCATGAAGGGTGAGCAGGCTGAGCCCAGACTTATTATTGGTTCGCATCTGGACTCTGTCCGCAATGGCGGAAGGCTGGATGGAGCCTATGGCGTTGCGGCAGCGTTGGCCGTTTTACAGCAATATTACTCTCAAGGGGTGCTACCTCCACGCGATATTGAGTTTATCGCCTTTGCTGAGGAGGAAGGCTCGAATTTTGGTTCCACTTGTCTTGGGAGCAAAGCCATCACAGGACTTGTCTCTGTTAATGCTTTGAAAACTTTGTATAACGCCGAGGGTGTAAGCGCTTATGAGGTTTTGAGCGACTTTGGTCTTCATCCTGAAAAACTGCCCCAGCAGCAGATTCAGCCTGATAAGGTGGCGGGGTTTTTAGAGGTTCATATCGAACAAAACTCAGTCCTTGAAGATAGCGGAACGCCCCTTGGGGTCGTAACCGCTATTTCAGCCATGCAGCTGGCGAGTATTACCTTTTGCGGCACGTCCAGGCATGCGGCAAGCCCCATAGAAGGGCGACAAGACCCCATGATGGCTTTTGGTGAGTTCATCATGGCCCTTGAGGGTTTGCGAAAAAGCCAAGCGATTCCACAGGATCTTTCCTATACCGTAGGTAAGATAGAAGCCTCTCCCAACGTGGGAATTGTTATTCCTGAGACAGTTACCTTCACCCTTGACTTACGCCATATACAAGTCCCTGTGGTTCAAGAGGTTTGGGGGAAGCTTGAATGTCTTTTAGGTGACATAGCGGAAAGCAGAGGCGTTCAGGTCCATAGCGCGATTCTCTCCCAAAGTGGCGGAGTAAAAATGTCGCCGCAATTGATGGGTTTTTTTGAAGAAGCCGCCTTGAGTCTTGGCGTAACCCCATTGTTTTTAACGAGTGGCCCGGCTCATGATGCCGCTGCCATGGGAAAGGTCGTCCCGACAGCCCTTCTTTTTGTTCCCAGCATTCATGGTTTGAGCCATTGCCCTCAAGAGAGCACCTCACCCGAGCACCTGGTTTTGGGAGCGAAAGTTTTACAGGAGGCGATTGGCTTTTTTAAGGACTAACGCTTGCGGTTGAGATGGATATTGTCTTTAAGCGGTTAAGATGTTTTGAAAATGACAGTAATTTAAGTAATGACGACGAGGGAACAATGATTACAGACCGCCTCAAAAGGTTATGGCTGGAATGGTCTGCTCCCCGTTGTGCTAAAAATGTGAGGTAAATGATGCAAGAAGCAAGTATTCAAGCTTTCATTAATGGATGCATTCAAACAATGGATAAAAACTGTTCGAAGGCCGAAGCCGTGCTTGTGTCTGGAGGCAGGATTGAGGCCGTGGGAAGCACCGCAGAAATTTTGGAAAAAGGCGGTAAAGCAGTTCAGGTTACCGACCTTAAAGGCAGGGCCCTTTATCCTGGTTTTATCGATACCCACAGCCATATTTCCATTTACGCCAATTACAGCGACAAGGTTTACTGCGGGGCGGAGGTGGGAACCCTTGACGGCGCCCTCCAGCGGTTGGCCCAGCGAGCCAAAGAGACGCCTCCCGGAGAATTGGTTGTAGGCTGGGGCTTTGACGACACCATTCTGCCTGACAAAAGAGGCCCCTCACGGCAAGAGCTAGACGCCGTCGCTCCGAACAACCCTGTATTACTTATTCATATATCAACGCATGTTACTTACGCGAACTCAAAGGCGCTGAAAGCTCTGGGGTACACATCCCAAACAACAATGGAAGGCGGTGAGGTCGTTCTGGGAGAAGATGGCGAACCCAACGGTATTCTTTTGGAAATGGCGGCCTTTGAGTCGTTAACGCTTCTTCCCAAAGCATCGGCAGAAATGATGCGCCGTTGTCTCTTGGAAGCTGTCCAGAATTATAATGCTGAGGGTTTTACAGCTACCCATGAAGCCGGACTTGGTTTGGGCGGTGTTGATGCTGCCGCTTATATGCGCCTTTTGCAGAGCTTGGAGGGTGAGGGAAAACTTAACCTTGGTATGTATATTTCCCTCCAGCCGTTAGACTACGCCCCTGTGGAGGCTTTGGGTATCATGCAGGGCTTTGGCACTCCTCTCATACGTTTTGGCGGGCCAAAGCTGTTCAATGATGGTTCTATTCAAATGTATACAGCGGCTCTGCTCGAGCCTTATCACGGCAGGCCAGACCATAAAGGTTCGTTGTTAATTCCGGCGGAAGAAATGGCTGAAAAGCTCATTGCCTACCATTGCGCGGGGTACCAAATTACCTATCACGGCAACGGTGACGCCGGCATTGAGTGCATGATTCAAGCCATTGAAAAAGCGCAAAAAGTGTGTCCAAGGCAGGATCCACGCCATATTCTTGTCCACTGCCAGACTGCTTCGGATTCGCAACTTGAACGCATGAGCAAGCTTGGCATTATCCCCACCTTTTTTGGGTTGCACGTTTGGTATTACGGCGACAGACACAGAGATATTTTCTTAGGACCAGAGCGCGCCAGCCGTATCAACCCTTCCGGGACGGCCGTTCGCCTTGGTATGAAGCATAGTTTACATGCCGATACGCCTGTTTTGCCTCCCATGACCATTCGGTCAATACACACGGCGGTAAACCGCATTACCTATGAGGGGCATCTGCTTGGCGCGGATCAACGCATTAGCATTGAAGAGGCCGTTCGAGCCTACACAAGCCACGCGGCCTATTTTCAGTTTGATGAGCAACGCCGAGGCACCATTGAGCCGGGAAAGCGAGCGGACTTTGTTGTGTTGTCTCATGATTTATTGGCTATGCGGCCAGAAGATTTATTGGAAGCTCAGATACTTATGACCATGGTTGGTGGTCGTGTTGTGTACGAAAACAACGAAATTTAATCAGGCGTTATTACTGTTTTGTCAGCAATGAGCCTATGCCTATTTACCTTTATACCGTAGGAGACTGTTATGGCAGGTACCTTTTTACCCTATCTTGTAGCTTTCGGCTGGATTTCTGTATTTATTCTTTGTGGCGTCTATTTACGTTCAAAGATTCCCTTTCTGCAACGATGTCTGGTTCCAACCAGTATTATCGCGGGTATACTCGGCTTTATAGCCATTAACCTCGACTTGCTGGTTGTGCCTACAGGAGATGGGTTTATTAACCTCACACCAAGCACTTTCGGCGTTATCACTTTCCACCTTTTTGCCATAGGTTTTGTGGGCATCGGGCTTTTACGAAGCAGTAAAAAAACGGTTTCTGCCAAAGAACACAGCAGAATTTACTGGCGGGGAAGTTTGTGGATAGCCATTGTGTTTACCCTTTCTTATGCCTTGCAGTCTACCTTTGGTTATGGGGTTTTTGAAGGTTGGCACATGCTCACCGGCGGTGGCGACAACCCTATTATCGGTTATCTTTTTGGCTCTGGTTTCACCCAAGGTCCCGGCCAAACCCTTGCTTACGCCACCATTTGGGAAGGCGCTCCTTATCATGTAAATAACGCCATCAATATAGGCATGGCTTTTGCGGCATCGGGCTTTTTCGTATCCGTTTTCATCGGTGTTCCCTTGGCCCGTTACGGACTGCGTAAAGGCTGGGGCACCCTCCAAGAGCAAAAAGAACTTCCCGAATCCTTTGTTATCGGCCTTGTGCCTGAGAGCGAGCGTACATCCTGCGCGAGTACCATTACTCACCCCTCCAACATTGACACCTTTGGTTATCACCTCGCCATCATCTTCTTTGCTTATGGCCTTGCTTATTGTTTTGGTATCGCCTGGCAAGAGTTTATTCCCTTAAGAGATTTGGCTCCTTTGGGTGTGGGCTTTGTTTTCTTGTGGAGTCTGGTCATTGGCAAGCTTGTAAAATCAGCGGTGGTGAGATTTAAGAAAGACCATCTCATCGATAATGGAACAATTCGTCGCTTTGTTGGTATGAGCGTTGACTTCATGGTTGCTTCGGTTTTTATGAGCATTCAGGTGGACGCTATTTCGGGTATGCTTATTCCCATTATCTTTACCGTTATCGTTGGTGCGTCGGCAACCTTAGTCTGGATTTTATGGTACGGGCGCCGTGCTCCTGAGCTTGGTTTTGAGCGGACCCTCGCTACCTTCGGTACCTGTACGGGGACGGTCGCCACAGGCTTGTTATTGCTCCGCATAGCCGACCCTGAGTTTGAAACTTCCGTAGCGGAAGAAGTGGGTATGATGAACCTGCTGGCCATGGTCTTTATTACCCCCATGATTTACTTTGGATTGCCCTTTGCCGCCAAAGAGGGGTACCCCATGATTTGGATTCTTGTCGGCACTATTGTTGCCAGCGTAGTCGCCATGAAGGCTCTTAAGCTTGTCAGGAAAGCTCAATTTTAAACATGTACTTAGCTAGACAGGGTAATTGAGTGTGTTGATTGGTACTCAATACCTTTACCAGAGAAGGACTGCCCGGCAGGGGTAGTCCTTCTCTGGTTTTTTATGGCATTTTGCGTATGAAAGTCATGGGGTGTATTTGCCTCGGCATGGCTGTGCTTTTGATTTCGTAAGGGTAACAAGTATTTTGGAATGCATCTCCAAGGTGTCCAGTTTTTATGATACCAGTGCCACGATGTGCACAGCGCCAACTCCACGGCCATCCTGAACATGGAGTTGTTTGATTGCCTACTGGTCAGTGCGTTTATTGACCTGCTTTTGTAGCAGGAGGGGGAGGGTGGAGATGCTTAAGAAAATGGGCAGTGGGAAATATGAGTTTCCAAGGATATATCGCCCTTGTCCCGGGTGAGCAGAGAATGAAATTATTATTGAAATAGGCCCTAGAAGCATAGCTGCTCAAGCCTTATCCCTTTGAAATAATCTTTCCTGTGATGGAGGAGTCGTAGCCGGGTGCATTCCTCAGTTCTTTTAGAAGGGCGGAGGATTGCAGGATATTGAGCAAAATGCCTACCCCTTGGTGATCTTGCAGGTCGGCGGGGATAACGAGGTCGCTTCGAGTAGCCGTCAGCGGGACAAAGTCGAGGCCATGGGCCTCGGCGATTATTCGAAGTCCCAGCACCACGTCTGTTTGATTGGTGAGAATGAGAGTCGCCCCATCGTTGTGAGAATAAGTGAGCTTGTCAAAATCTCGGACGGTAGAGAGGGGTATGCCCCGCTCTAATAACCTGTTTTCAAGAAGCTTGCGCAGAGCGGCGCCCTCTTCCCTGTTTACGAACCGTACGGCGGGGTTGGTAAGGTCGTCAACGTCTCTGATTCGCAGTGGATTGCCGGGGGCAACCATAAATCCCTCTTCTTGCATGGCAAAGGCAATGACCAGCGGTTTGGTGCGACCAGCGAGGGACCGGATGGCTTCAACATTGGCATCCGCGGTATTGGAGCTGTGAAAGTGAGTGGCGGCGATATGGGTATTGCCTTCGTTGAGAGCCACAAGGGCCTTACCACTGGAGGCGAAGACCGTATGCGTACGAAAGATGGGCGCGGCTCTGGTGATAAGCTCTTGCAACAGCGAAAGGGCGGGGTCACACCCCAGAACAAGAAGGGTTTTAGCCAGTTGGGCCGCGGAGAGACTGCTTTCAAGGGTGTTGTCGGGCAAGAGAGTGCCGTCGGCAACCTGAAGGGGAAAGGGGGTGTTTTGAGGCGCTTGTAAAGGGATGCCTATGAGCTTATCCCGCACCTGCGCAAGGGAAAGACGGGTTGGTTTGGCGGGAGTTTGAGTGCCTTGTCGTCTGTCTGGCTTGCGGGCATCGTCACCAGCCCTTGTTCCAGACCGGCTGTCTTCTGATGACCTTGAGGAAAAAGCAAAAGTGGGTGAAGGGGAAGGGTTATCCAAAAGATGGACGGCGGAAGTGGGGGGAGAGCCTTCTTCCATAAAAAGCATTTCAATGGAACAGCCTAAAACTTGGGCTAACTTGAGGGCCACGGCGGTGTTCGGAAGGTAACGGCAGGACTCCATGTCGTAGATGGCCTGACGTCTAACGCCCACTAGCTGCGCGAGTTCCGTTTGGGATAATTTCTTACGCCTGCGGTATTTTTTGATGGTGCAAATAATGCCCGGTGCCTCGTCAGTCATGGGAAATACCTAGATTGAAGTGTTATTGACAATCATTAACATAAAGCCTAAACCAAGACAATGCCGTGTTTACACGTCAAAACTCAGGAGGTTTTGTTATGTCACGATTTTTCAAACTTTTCGGTCTTGCAACCGTTTTTCTCCTTTTTACAACGGTTCATGGGCTGGCAAAGGGTGATGTCACCGTTTTTGCCGCCGCTTCAACAACCAACGCCTTGACCGAAATTGGTAAAATGTATGAAGAGGCCGGAATGGGTAAGCCTGTTTTCTTTTTCGCTTCTTCTTCAACCTTGGCCAAGCAGATTGAAAACGGCGCTCCTGCCGATGTTTTCGTTTCTGCAAACGCTCAGTGGATGGACTACCTCGCAGAAAAAAAGATGATAGTCGAAGACACCCGTAAAGACCTTTTGGGTAACCGTATTGTTTTCATTGTTCCCAAAGACAGCAAAGTTGGCAAAGTTGAGATTAGTCCAAAGCTCGACCTCCTCTCTCTCTTGGGTAAAGATGGACGCATTTCCGTTGGCGACCCTGCTCACGTTCCCGTGGGTACCTACTCTAAAGCCGCTTTGGAAAAACTTGGCCTGTGGGCTGGCGTTGAGAGCAGAATCGCTCCTGCCAAAGACGTTCGCGCAGGTCTTGCCCTTGTCGAGCGCGCCGAATCCCCCTTGGGTATTGTGTATGCCAGTGACGCGGTTGTTTCCGATAAAATCCGCATCGTCGGTGTCTTTCCCCTGAATACGCACCCCAACATCGACTATCCCGTGGCTGTTGTGAAAGGTGATAAAGAAGCCGCCTCTCAGGCGTTCATTGAATTTATGAGCAATGACAAATCCAAAGAAATTTGGGCGAAATACGGTTTCGAGGTTAAGTAGTGTTAACTCCCATGGAGACGGAGGCCCTCTGGCTCAGCTTGAGGGTCGCCTTTTGGGCCATGCTGTGTAGCTTGCCTTTTGGCATCGGCTTCGCGTGGTTACTTTCACGGCGCAACTTTCCGGGTAAAAATATACTGGATGCCTTCTTGCATTTACCCTTGGTTTTGCCCCCTGTGGTCATTGGCTATCTTTTGCTCATTGGCTTTGGGCGCAACGGCTTTATTGGTCGTATGCTGTATGATGTTTTTGGCGTTACCGTGGCTTTTACTTGGAAAGGGGCGGCGCTGGCTTCAGCGGTGATGGCTTTTCCTCTGCTTGTTCGCACAGTGCGACTTTCATTGGACGCTGTGGATAAAAAACTGGAACAGGCGGCGCGAACTTTAGGAGCCGGGCCGTGGCGGGTTTTTTTCACCGTCACCTTGCCCTTATCTATCCCCGGCGTGGTGGCGGGTATGGTTCTGGCATTTGCCAGAAGTCTTGGTGAATTTGGCGCGACCATTACCTTTGTGTCGAATATCCCCGGGCAAACGCAGACTTTGCCCTTGGCTCTTTACACCATGACGCAAGTGCCTCACGGTGAAGCGGCGGCCATGAGATTGTGTATTATCGCAGTGGTCATCGCCATTATTGCCCTAGTGGCGGCAAACTGGCTGGAAAAACGCTTTACAAGGTCGTTGCAAACCTGAAGGTAAGGCTGTGTGCAGTGACCATTTTAAAGTAATTCTTTTCTCAGGTAAGGCTCTGTTTTCCTCAGGGAGCCAACAGCCAAGGAGCTTCAGTCCTTGGAACCTGCTCTTCTCTGTTGTTCTTTCAAAAAACAGCGAAGGGCAAAGGGATTCAAAGGGTATCTTACTCTTATGCAGGGTGTTTGAGGGCTAAGGTTCCTCAAAAAGCTCCTCACTAAGCTCATCATGTAAACCCCAAAATATTCTTAAGGATTACCAGATGGATATAAATATTCAACGCCAGCAGGGAACCTGTCTTGTGAATGTCGCCTTCCACAGCGACGCCGAAGGTATAACCGCGCTTTTCGGGCCTTCGGGGGCTGGTAAAAGTTCCGTTATTAATATGGTGGCTGGTCTTTCTCGTCCTGATTCAGGGAAAATTTATATTCAAGGGCATTGTCTTTTTGACTCTGAAAAGGGCGTTGATCTGCCTCCGGAAAAAAGAAATGTCGGCTATGTTTTTCAAGAGGGTTGCCTTTTCCCTCATTTGACGGTGAAAGCTAATTTGCTTTATGGGCGTAATCGCAAAAATTACCGAAGCGCTACCACGGATTTCGATCAGGTGGTTGAAGTGCTGGGTATTGGTCATTTGCTTTCAAGAAAGCCCAATACCTTGTCTGGTGGCGAAAAACAGCGTGTCGCTTTTGGTAGAGCCGTTTTATCAAACCCCGATATCCTCCTTATGGACGAACCTTTGGCTTCCCTTGATAAAGAACGCAAAGAAGAAATGTTGCCCTTTATTAAAAAGCTCAACGCGCAGTTCGGCATCCCTATTTTATATGTCAGTCACTCCATGGAAGAAATCCATGCGCTGACCTCGACGGTTTTACGTTTGGATGGCGGAAAGCTGAGTCATTAAAATTTCGAGTCCTCCCCCTGCAGGAGATCTCCTCTCCTGCGCCTCACAGGGCGCTGTCTATCCTTGCAATGACAGCGCCCTTTTGCGTGGATTCTCTTTAGAGCCAAGGGCATATAAATATATGCCCGCTAAGCGTATTTTTTTGAGAAGGCAGGAAAAAAGACCAAGACCGATGGCGAGCTGGGGGTCTGTTTTTTTTCAGGTTTGAGTCCTTGCTTTTGAAGGGCTGGTAAAAATGATGAATTTTCTTTGAGGGGCTAGAAAAAGAAGCAGGGCACAGACATCAGTCTTTTGTGGGGAGGGCAGAGTATGGCTAAACGTAAGGCTGTTCTTGACTCTGTGGCGCAAAACCGTTATGTCTGATTTGACATATAGGAGCGTTTTTTGTTGGCGCATCTTAACAGCGGAACGGTATCCCTTATTGTTGTGTCGCCATGGGTAGTATAGCAAATATTACTAGCGGACGCCACACTAGGTGAGAGCGGGTATCTTAGCGGGCTCAAGGAGGAAGTATGAGGCGGAGGACTTTTTTAAAAATCTCTTGTTCTTTGGGAGCAGGGTTGGCTCTTGGCGGCTTAGGGCTTGACCTCAAGCCTGTCACTGCCTACGCAGCCGACATGAAACGTGTTGACGCGTTCAAGC